>JAFVEU010000146.1 GCA_017475845.1 Lachnospiraceae bacterium
AAATTATAAGCGCTTCGATACATTATGTAAACCATATTATTTAACTTTTCTTTAAGATTTATTATACAGAAATCTTAAGGCTTTGCAATAGCGGAAAGCCATAGGGGACGCTTCCAATAACTTATAATACCCCTACAATACAGCTTTTTTTACAGAAGCATACGCCAAAGGAAAGCGAGCCTGCATAGCCGTCATTAAGAATGCCGTCTTCGTATTCTTTGTCCTTTATCTGCTGAAATGCCTCATTTAAGCCGTCCTGCATCTCATTGAATTTCTTCCTGGCCTTTATCTCAAAGATATATGCGGGATCCTTAGGTTTATTAGGGTACAGCACTATATCAGGTCTGCCATCCCCCTCTTCCCTGTTTGATCTCGCTGAATACCCGGGAAGCCCGACGAGAAGCGACAGTAGATATCCGTGATAGAAGGACTCATTACTGTCAAAGGTGCTGATGCTCTTTTCCAGAAGATCATTCAGGAAATCTTCCATGAGACCCGTATCCCCTTTTGTCACAGCTTTATGAAATTCACTTCTGTCAGTGGCCTTTATCCTCTTCTCAAACCATTCTCTTATCTGGTTCCTGTAAATACTCCTTATCTCCGTATTAGGAATGCGCATTGTGACATAGATATCATCTCCCTCAGGCCTTTCAGACACCTTCCTCATATATCCCGTGAAAAACAAGAAGTTCCAGAGGTTTTCCTCCGAATCGTAGATCCCGTCATAGGTAATGTCCTCATGGACCTTTTTCTCTATGGTTCCTCCCTCTATAAGCCTTTCAAGCTCACCCCTGGTACTGTCATCCGCTTTTTCCACAAGGTCACGGATAATGGAGTTTGATGAGGTATTTGACCAATAGGGCTCGGGGAAGCGCTCCGGCGCCCCGGCATGGTCCTTTACATATTTTATAACACTCCAGGGATTATAAACCTCGGCATCACCGAATATATATCCGTCATACCAGCTCCTCACAATGTCCAGGTTACCGCTCAGGTCATATGCTTCCAGCATGGCTTCCGTTTCATCCACGGTAAAGCCGAAATATTCCCCGAAGTCTCTGCCCCTTATGGAATTAACCTCCAGGTTATTAAGCCCTGTGAATACACTCTCCCTACTGATACGCAGGCACCCGGTGACAACCGCCCTCTCCAGGGCGTCATTGGTCTTTAAGGCAGATTCAAAGAGTGAGCGGATGAAGCCAACCATCTCCGGGTAAAATCCCTTAAAATATGAGTTTTCCAAGGGTACATCATATTCATCTATGAGGATTATGACGTTTTTATTATGATGCTTTTTAAGGAGCTCCGAAAGTATCTTTAAAGCCGTGGAATATTTGTCACATTCTTCTTTGAATCCGGCTTCTTTCTCTTCAGTGCTTTTTCTATTCCACACAGATTCCTTAAAATACAGTTCGTCAAGCTTTTCCTTATCCCGTTCATTCAGTTTATCCGAATTCATAAGATATGAATGTCTGCCGAATTCCCCTATGATCTCCTCATTTCCCGAAAAACGGTCGAACAACGACCTCTGCGCTGTGTTCGGAAAAGTGTAACTTTTCCGAATTCGGTTTCACTCTATAGAAAATATTTAAATAATATCACAATGCCAAAAATCGTACAATACATAGGATTTGAGCCATTCGGCAATGATTTAAAATATGCGATTCGAAAAAGTACGATATTTCGTAAAAATCTTCATAACACCTAGCAAATCCCGATATTCGTGGTAAACTAAACCCTGTTGTTCCGGTCCGGGACAATGATCCCGATGATCATCCGGGACCTGATCCATGCTTTTACAAAACAGGGGGAGTAAAATTGTTTGTGCAAATTTCAGTTAATGAACGGATTCCTGCAGGAGGATTACTTCCCTAAGCTGCTTGCAAAGGATTTCATTCCAATAATCAGTGAAATAAAAGACGCTCATAAGAAAGACACTTCTACATCTGATGGCATGTTAAGTGTGGAGAACCTTAACCGGATCTTTGAAACCGCACGGAACACTCCCGGCAGTCCGGCAAAGAAGATAGGCGTTTTCATTAATGAACTCCTACACATTAAGAAAACCCATAAAAACCTTGCACTTGCCGAAAAGACCGTTGCCGATCCCTCTGCAGAAAATGCCGCTGAGCTTATGAATCATTCTGATCTTATGGGATCCAATTCTAGACAAAGAAAGTCGAAAAAGGCCCGGAAACAGCATTTTCACTAAGCTATCACGCTATCTGACAGCCGGTTCATTTTTCATTGAAAAACCTGTCATTCGTGATAAAATCATGAGGACAGAGGTAAGTTTATGAGTCAGATTACTTTTACAATTCCCGATGAGATATTATTCGATACCCAAATGAGTGATTCTGAAGCGCTAGATTTCGCTAAGAAAGCAGTAGCTTTGCATTACTATACTAAAAAGGGCGTCTCATTAGGTTATTGCGCACAGATTGCCGGCATGACAAAAGGCAGATTCATCCGGGTTCTCGCAAAAAACGGAGTCTCCGTTTTCCGTTATGATACAGACTCCGAATTATCTGAGGATGTCAAAAATGCGTAAACTCACAACTCAAATGGATTGGTGGATAGACGAGACTGAAAATCATTTTAAAATGAAAACGCAGTTGACATCTTCCATCAACCACGTTTCAAAACACCTGATATTCAAACTTTATACCTGATTCAATTATGTAAACCAATTCGGAAATTCAAAATCCCTGCAAGCCCGCGCCCATACTGTGTTTTTCCCTTCCTTTAATTTTTACAGCAATACAGGTATCATCTTCCTGATCCCCGCAGGACTGCAGCAACAGTTTACAGTTCGTCCCCGGACTCCAGCATGGCTTCCGCTACGATCATGTCTTCGGGTCTGGTAACCTTGATATTGCAATACTTGTCCTCCACCAGATAGGCATCAACGTTTTCAAACATCTTGATCACCATGGTGTCGTCGGTTATGTGGACGCCGGCGTCCTTTAGTCTGTCTCTGGAGGCCATAAGCTTTTCGTATGCGGATCTGGCGAGGCCGTACTCGAAGACCTGGGGAGTCTCCATGAGCCACACCTTATCCCTGTCCGGGGTGGAAGCGATGAAACGGTTGCCGTCCTCCAGCTTAATGGTATCTCCCGCAGGGTGAGCCGCCACAGCAGCCCTGTATTTCTCCACATAATGCTGGCATCTGTCAAGGATATACTGGGAAATGAGGGGTCTGGCGCCGTCATGGATATAGACATAATCGCAGCCATCGGATGCCATAAGTCCGTTATAGACGGAATCAAAGCGCTCCCTGCCTCCGGCAACGATCTTATTGACCTTATTCAGGCCATACTTTATGACGATATCTTTTCTGCAATGATCCTCTTCTCCTTCGTTGCAGACCAGGATCACGTTGTCGATAAAAGACTCCTCAAAAGCTTTGAGGGAGTAATAGAGCATGGGCTTTCCCATAAGCTCCAGATACTGTTTCGGAGTGTGGCTTTTCATTCTTGAGCCTCTGCCTCCGGCAAGTACTATGGCATCAATCTTCATATGGTATTCCTCCGCCTTTTGAGAGCCACGTCATTCCCAAGATCATGGGGCCATTTCCCCGGCAAGTTTCAGATCGGGTACTGCATTCAGTGAGAGACCGCTTATCTCTCCTTTTAATAACCTGTAATATGCTGCAGAGGCGATCATGGCGCCGTTATCTGTGCAGAGTATGGGAGAAGGTTTATAAAGCTTTACGTTAAGTTCACCTAAAGCCTTTTCCATCTCGGATCTCAGCATTGAGTTGGAAGCCACTCCGCCTGCTATGGCAAATGCCCTGTCTCCGTATTCCTTTAAGGCCTTTACGGAATTTCCCACCAGAACATCAACCACTGCCTTTTCAAAGGAAGCGGCCACATCGGGAACAAAGATGTCCTCTCCCTTCATCTCGCAGGAGTTAAGATAGTTTAACACTGCGCTTTTCAATCCGCTGAAAGAAAAATCATATCTGTCGCTGCCGTGACCCCTGGGAAAATCCACCGCTTCGGGATTCCCCTCCTTTGCAGCCTTATCTATCTTCGGTCCGCCGGGATAGCCGAGCCCCATGACTCTGGCAATCTTATCAAAGGCTTCTCCGGCAGCGTCATCCATGGTGCGTCCCAGGATCTCATACACACCGTAGTCCTTTACCCTTAAGAGATGGGTGTGGCCTCCCGATACCACGAGACACATAAAGGGCGGTTCAAGGCCGGGGTTTTCTATATAGTTTGCGCAGACATGCCCTTCAATATGATTAACACCCACGAGGGGCACTTTAAGAGCATAGGCATAGGCCTTTGCAAAGGATACCCCGATAAGGAGCGGTCCCACCAGACCCG
>JAFVEU010000147.1 GCA_017475845.1 Lachnospiraceae bacterium
CATTTCGTACCGAAAACCCCCATCTCCCGGCAGATGTTCTGGCTCTCGGGATTAGAACACCATTTACAAGATAAGGGGCATCCCTTAAAGAAAATCTCTGTACGGATGCCCGGTCCATCATGTAAAGTATACCGCTGTATGTTAAATATAAGACCAGTTTTCACGCTTTCCCATACCCGACCAGTGTCAGCAATTCCTTACGCATATTTATATATTCCTGTGTATATCTTACATCTTCATCTCCATCAAAGACCCGGTCCGTGAAGGTTGCTTCAAACTCCTGTATGATCCGGCCCGGCCTCTGGGACATGGTGACTATCCTGTTGCCCAGCATCAGGGCCTCGTCCACATCATGGGTTATAAGGAAGATGGTGGGAGAAGTCTCCTTCCAGATATTCCTTATAAGATCCTGCATGCTGTTTCTGGTAAAGGCGTCCAGAGCTCCGAAGGGCTCATCTAACAGGATGATACTGGGATCATTCACCAGCGCCCTGGCAAGAGCCGTTCTCTGTCTCATTCCGCCGGAGAGCTCATAGGGCTTTGAATCCGCAAAATCCTCCAGTCCCACCAGCTTCAGGTAGTGCTCTACCTTTTCCGCCGATTCCGACTCGGGAACCTGCCTGATATCAGGCCCGAAAGCTATGTTCTTCTTCACGCTGATCCAGGGATACAGAGTGGGTGTCTGGAACACCACCGCTCTTTCCCTGTCCACACCTCTTATGTGCTTGCCTCTCATTAGCACGCTTCCGGAGGAGGCGCTTACAAGCCCGGCCATGATATTTAAGAGGGAGGTCTTTCCGCAGCCTGAGGGTCCCAGTACGCAGATGAAGTCTCCTTCGTAAATATCTAAGTTTACATCTGACAGTGCTTCGGTCTCACTGCCTCCCAGACTGGCATCATAGGTAAGGCAGAGATCCCGCACCGTCATAAGGATCTTTTTTTCGTTCATGGAGTATTACAGGCCTTCCTTTAATACCTCTTCAAGATAATGGGTATCTATTGCGTTCTTATAGAAATCAAAATCCTTTATGCTGTCAAGCTGTCCCGCATCCTTAAGGAACTGTGCCACATCATAGATACTCTTTGCAGCGGTGTCATTTCCGAATGCGTTATCAGCCATCTGCTCCTCTAAAAGCAGGTATTCGTCTACCATAAGGGCCTTCACCTGCTCCTCGGTCATATCGAGATAGGGTGCCATTACCTTAAGAGCCTCGGCTTCATTATTCCTGTAAAGTGCCGTTCCCTTGGCGACCGCCCTGATATAAGCCTTTACCTGCTCAGGGTGTTTCTCCGCAAATTCTCTTCTTACCACATGGAAATTGATGGTGGGATGTCCTGTCTTTGCGAGCTCCGCACCGGACATGATCATCTTTCCGCCGTTCTCGGTAAGCCTTAATGCCGTGGGATTCCATGTATAGGTGGCGTCAATGTCGCCTCTCTCCCATGCGGCATAGGTTGCCGTGGGGTTCATATCCACAAGCTCGATATCATCTATTGTAAGTCCTGCATCCTCAAGTGAGCAGATAAGTCCGTAATGTCCGCTGGAAGCAGTGGTTGCCGCAACCTTTCTTCCCTTCAGGTCAGCCACTGTCTCGATGCCGCTTCCCTCTCTTACGATAAGGCACTCGGACTGCCTTATAAGACATGCGATCCATATAACCTTGAAATCATTTCCGGAAGAAAGACCTACAGTTGTGGGAACTACGCCGAAGTTACCGAAATCAATACTTCCCGACATAAGAGCCGCATTGATATCACGTCCCGCATCGAACATCTTGACTTCCGTCTCGGGGCCCATCTCCTGCTGGAAATATCCTCCCGCTTTTGAAACTATGGAGCCCTCAATGATATCCTGGGATCCAACAATGGCCTTGGCCTGTTTTGAACCGCCGCACCCTGATAACAGTGCCGCTGTTGCCGTCAGTGTCAGAATAATGCTTAAGATCTTTTTCATAACTGTCTCTCCTTATTAAAATCTGCTTATAACTTGCCCTTCCAGGGAACCAATCTCTTTTCAAGCTCTCTTAAGATCTTGTCGATCAGTATTCCCGTAATGCCCATCACTATGATTCCCGCAAACACAACATCACTTCTTAACCAGTTACTGGCATCCAGAACCATCCAGCCCATGCCGGAAGCCGCAGCCACCATTTCAGCAGCCACAAGGGTGCTGTACCCGTGCCCCATTGCCGTCCTTATCCCCGTAAAGATATCCGGAGCGGTATAGGGAAGGATCACCCTCTTGAAGATCTGCCTACGCCCTGCTCCCAGGGTCCTGGCAGTATCTATATATGAAGCCGGGATCTTTGAAACCGCAGAAACACAGGCCACATATATCGGTGTAAAACATGCCACATATAAAAGCATGATCTTCGAAGCATTCCCTATCCCCATCCAAAGTACAAGAACCGTATAATACGCCAGAGGGGGAAGGGGTCTTATAAACTCTATGATCGGCTCCAGTGCGCTCCGTACCTTCCGTATCTGTCCGCTTAAGAGACCCAGAGGCACCGCCGTCAGGATTGCCAGGAAAAATGCAGTAAACAGACGGAAAAAGCTGGCTCCGATATGCCCTAACAGTGTGCTTCCCTTATACCCTTCGGTACTTATGGAATACAGGGAATAGATCACCGACTGTATCGGAGGAACCGTTCTCATGCTTGCAATGCCCAATACGGAAACCACTATCCATGCAAGAAGGATTATGCACAATGACGCTGCAGATATGACCCAGGGCTTGGTATGAGCAATAACGGCTCTGACTTTCTTCATAACTTTTTCCTTATGTTAATATAAGTGATTGTGTATGCTAATCACAATAATACCGTATTATAAGTTTTTGTCAAGGGTATTTACAAAAGAAATTTGCAGAATATAGAATGTTTTTCAGACATGCCACAAAATATAGTATAGCTGTCGCAAAATAGCTCGACCATTGCGCAGCATGCTTGCCCGAGAGTGCGTATCCGAAAACGCAGGCGTAGCAAGCTACGTCGAGGCTTTCGGATGCGTGCTATCGGGATAAGCAGGCAAGCATTTGGACCGGTTATTTAAGAACCGTTATACTGGTATTTTCCCGCCGGGAGAAGGAGAAAACTACTGGTGAAAGCGGCAAAAAGAGTGAAAACCTGGTAGAAAAAAACTCACTTAAGCGTGATGACCTTAACCCTCGTTACTTCGTCGAAGGTACTCATGACGCCTTCGGTGCCGATGCCGCTCATTTTCCAGCCCCCGAAGGGGATTTCAAAGGAGCGGAGATTCGAAGCCCCGTTCACGACCACGTTGCCGCTCTCCATGGCTGAAGCTATCCTGAGGATCTTCCTATAGTCCTCGGAGAAGACG
>JAFVEU010000013.1 GCA_017475845.1 Lachnospiraceae bacterium
GGAGGATATTCCGGTGCTGGATATCAATGCGGCCTGTGCAGGCTTTATCTACGGACTTGAGGTGGCCAGAGGATTCCTTTCGGCGGGAGAGAGAAAATACGGCATAGTGGTGGGGGTTGAGGAACTGACCCGGGTACTTGATATGTCGGACCGCAGCACCTGCGTGCTCTTTGGCGACGGAGCCGGAGCCGCGGTAATAAAGGCGGAAAAGGATACTCTCTATGAAAGCTGCCTGGGAGCAAAGGGCGGTCTTGAGATCTTCATAGAGGGGGTGGGCTCTGAAAAGTCAAAGGTCCACATGGACGGAAGGGCGGTATTTAAGTTCGCGGTAGCCGCCATTCCGAAGGTCATGAACACCATATTTGAAAAAAGCGGAAAGACCCTGGAAGACGTGGATCACTGCATATGCCATCAGGCCAACGCCAGGATAATCGATCATGTGGTGAAGAAATACAATGCTCCTGCGGAAAAGTTCTATAAGAACATGGAACGCTTCGGCAACACCAGCGCCGCTTCCGTTCCCACAGCTATGAACGAGATGTGGGAAAAGGGGATGATAAAGCCGGGACAGACCCTGCTTCTCGTGGGATTCGGCGGGGGACTTACCATGGCGGGAGCGCTGCTTAAATTTGAGTGACAGGGGCAGGGCTTTGTCCCTGCTCAATTGAAGGATAGCGGAAAGGAGCATACAGGCAGGCGATGAGAATGATAAATGAGATCCTTGGAACGGAATTCCCCATAATCCAGGGGGGAATGGCAAATATAGCAACCGGGGCTTTTGCGGCGGATTGTTCAAATGCAGGAGCCTTCGGGCTTATAGGCGTCGGGGGCATGGATGCGGCACAGCTTAAGAAGGAGATAGCTGTCTGCCGGGAGAAGACGGATAAGTCCTTTGGAGTGAACATCATGCTCATGAACCCCGATGTGGACAACCTGGCACAGACAGTTATAGACGAGGGCATAAAGGTGGTGACCACGGGAGCCGGAAATCCCGGAAAATACATGGAAGCCTGGAAAGCCGCGGGAATAACCGTTATCCCCGTGGTGGCGGCGCCGATCCTTGCAAAACACCTTGCGGACATTGGGGCGGATGCGGTGATAGCCGAGGGCACGGAGAGCGGAGGCCATGTGGGAGAGATGACCACCATGACTCTGGTGCCGCAGGTCTGCGACAGCGTTGATATTCCGGTGATCGCAGCGGGAGGCATAGCCGACAGCCGTCAGTTTAAGGCGGCTCTGGCTCTGGGTGCGGCCGGAGTGCAGGTGGGGACCTGCCTTCTTGGCAGCTTTGAGTGCCCCATACATGAGAATTACAAGCAGGCCATCATCAAGGCCAAGGGCAGCGATACTGTGGTGACAGGGCGGATCGCCGGAGTTCCGGTCAGGATCCTTAAGAATAAGATGTCGAGGCAGTACATAAAGGAAGAAAAAAAGGGAGCCACGGTGGATGAACTGGAGAAATTCACTCTGGGCAGCTTAAGGAGAGCGGTATTTGAGGGAGATACGGATACCGGAAGCCTTATGGCAGGGCAGACCTGCGGACAGGTAAAGGAACTTAGGAGCTTAAGGGATATCTTTTCAGATATCTGCAGGGATTGAGTTATCCTTACGAGACAGTATCCCGAAAGGAGAGGATCATTGAAAACAGCGTTTTTATATGCCGGACAGGGCAGTCAGAAAGCCGGGATGGGGAAGGATCTCTACGAGAGATATGCTTCCTTCCGTGAGGCTTTTGATGCGGCAGAGCTGTCCTTTGACCTTAAGAAGGTGTGCTTTGAGGATCCGGAGGGCCGCATAAACGAGACGGAATATACCCAGCCATGTATGACGGCCTTCGCAGTGGGTGTAAATAACGTATTTAAAGAGCTGGGGATAGGAAAGCCGGATTTTGCAGCGGGACTTTCTTTAGGAGAGTATTCCGCCCTTTCCTTATCCGGTGTATTTGACCCGAAGACAGCGGTGGAAACCGTAGCCTACCGGGGAAAGGTCATGGCGGAGTGCGCTGAAGGCGTGGACTGCGGAATGACAGCCATACTGTCACTTCCCGTTGAAAAAATAGAGGAATGCTGTAAAAAGGCGGGAGAAAAGGGTGTCGTGCAGATATGCAACCTAAACTGCCCGGGCCAGACCGTTATAGGAGGGGAAAAGGCCGCGGTTGAGGCAGCTGCAGCCCTCTGCACAGAGGCGGGAGCAGTAAGATGCATACCCCTTAAGGTCAGCGGTCCTTTCCACACTTCCATAATGGCGGAAGCCGGAGAAAAGCTGAAGGAGTATTTTAAGGGCATTACCTTCGGAAAAATGGAGATCCCGGTGATCTTTAATTATCTTGGGTCTGAGATGGGCGAAGGCGACAGCATTCCGGAGCTTTTAAGGCTGCAGGTGCAGCGGAGCGTAAGGATGGAGGACAGCTTAAAATACTTATTTGATAAGGGGACCGATACCTTTGTGGAGATAGGTCCCGGAAAGGTGCTTTCGGGCTTTGTAAGGAAGACCGCAAAGGCACTGGATATCACGGACTATAAGATCTTTAACGTGGAAACAGCGGAGGACATGGAAGCCCTGGCAGCAGCCTTAAAAGGGTGACACAGGTACTGTAAAGTTTTCTGTGAAAACTATACAGTACGTAGGCCACGGCTCCGCGAAGCGGATTTTAAATGCCGTGGCTCTCAATAACAGGTAGAGGTAAAGGATATGGGAGAGACCGCAGGAATAAAGGAAGAAAAAAGATGTGCCCTGGTAACAGGGGGAAGCAGGGGGATAGGAAGAGCCATCGCGGTGGCTCTGGCAAAGGCAGGGCATCCGGTGATGATCAATTACTCCGGGAACCTTGACGCGGCTGAAGAGGCTGCCATGCTCTGCGCCACCGAGGATCTTGAACTTCCGGTATTTATAGAGCAGACGGATGTATCAGACGAAGCGGGTGCAGCAAAGCTCATTCAGAGCGCTGAAGAGAAGCTGGGTCATCTGGATATTCTGGTAAACAATGCGGGGATAACAAGGGACGGTCTTATCCTCAACATGAAGACAGAGGATTTTCAGGCTGTACTGGACACAAACTTAAAGGGAACCTTCTTTTGCTGCAGGGAAGCGGCAAAGCTCATGATGAAGAGGCGCTTCGGCAGGATAATCAATATGGCCAGCATTGTGGGGCTTCACGGAAACGCAGGACAGTCAAATTATTCAGCCAGCAAAGCCGCCATAATCGGTCTTACAAAGAGCCTTGCAAAGGAGCTTGCAAGCAGGAAGATCACGGTGAATGCCATAGCACCCGGCTATATCGATACGGACATGACCAGGGCTATGAGCGATAAAGCCATAGAGAACACGATTAAAGCCATCCCCCTCCGGAGGGCGGGACAGCCTGAGGAAGTGGGAGCTCTGGCGGCCTTTCTGGCATCCGAGGACGCAGCCTATATCACGGGGCAGGTCATCGGTGTGGACGGAGGCATGGGGGCCTGAGGAGCAGATAATAAAAGGACGGGCAGGATAATGGATAAGAGAAAAGTAGTTGTTACCGGCATAGGAACGGTGAATCCCATAGGAAACAATACAAAGGACAGCTGGGAAGCGATCCTTCAGGGACGGCATGGTATAGCGGAGATAAGCAGATTTGATACTTCCGGCTTCAGCGTAAAGCTTGCGGGAGAGGTGAAGGACTTTGATTTTGCGGAAAAGTTCAGCAAAAAAGAGGCCCGGACCATGGATCTTTTTGCCCAATATGCTCTTTATGCGGCCTCTGAAGCCGTGGAGATGAGCGGTCTCGACCTTTCAAAGGAAAAGCCTGATGAGAGAGCCGGATGCATCATTTCAAGCGGTATCGGAGGTATCGGCTTAACGGAACAGGAGCATGACAGAGGCCTTGAAAAGGGCTTCGAGCGTATAAATCCCCACTATATCCCCATGACCATAGCGAACATGGCGGCGGCGAATGTGGCCATCAGATACGGCTTAAAGGGTATGTGTACCTGTCCCGTCACAGCCTGCGCCGGAGGGAGCAATGCCATCGGAGACGCCTTCCACAGGATAAGGGACGGTTACGAGGATGTGATGATCTGCGGTGGTACGGAAGGGGCGATAACCCCCCTGGCTCTGGGAGGCTTCGCCAGCATGAGGGCCCTGTCCCATTCCACTGACCCTGACAGGGCAAGCATCCCCTTTGATGCGGAAAGAAGCGGCTTCGTCATGGGCGAGGGCGCAGGGATACTGGTACTGGAGGAAGAGGAGCACGCTAAGAAAAGAGGAGCGGGGATCCTGGCAGAGATAAGCGGATACGGCGCTAACTGCGATGCTTATCATATTACAGCCCCTTCACCCGACGGGGAAGGTGGAGCGAAGTGCATGGAGCTTGCCCTGAAGGATGCGGGCTTAAAGCCGGAAGACATTGACTATATCAACGCCCACGGCACCTCTACCCACCTAAATGATCTGGGAGAGACAAAGGCCGTAAAGGCCGTCTTCGGAGAACACGCGGGAAAGCTTAAGGTTTCCAGCACCAAGTCCATGACGGGACATCTCCTGGGAGGTGCAGGAGGTGTAGAAGCGGTCTTCTGCGTCCAGGCGCTTATGGAGGGCTTTATCCCTCCCACGGTGGGGCTTAGGAATCCGGATCCGGAGTGCGATCTTGACTATGTGCCGGAAAAGGGAGAAAAAGCGGATCTGAAGCACGTTTTGAGCAACAGCCTGGGATTCGGAGGCCATAACGCCTGCCTTATTTTCAGCAGGGCAGGAGAATAGGAGACATTATGGAAGAGAGAAAGGCAAACACCCTGTCTGCGGCCGAGATCGCAGAGATACTTCCCCACAGGTATCCCTTTGCCCTGGTGGACAGGATAGAGGACTACGAGAGCGGGCAGTGGGCAAAAGGCATCAAGTGCGTCAGCATGAACGAAAGCTATTTTCAGGGACATTTTCCGGGTCATCCCGTGATGCCGGGAGTATTGATAATAGAAGCTCTGGCCCAGACCGGAGCCGTGGCCATTTTAACCCTCCCTGAAAACAGGGGAAAGATCGCGTTCTTCGGAGGCATAAAATCCGCCAGATTCAAGAAGCAGGTGGTTCCAGGGGATGTACTGGAATTATACTGTGAGATAACGGAAAGAAAGGGACCCATCGGAACCGGAAAGGCGGAGGCAAGGGTAAACGGAGTCCTGGCCTGCAGGGCGGAACTCACCTTTGCGGTTACTGACTGACAGCCGGAGATGTCCGGAGAAGCTTTGCGGTTATACTGACCGACAGCCGGAAATATCCGGAGAAGCTTTGCGATATGCTTATGTGAGGGGAAGCTATGCTTGGAAGATCAATGAACGACCTATACAGTGCCCTGCGGGTTTATTTCTATATGCAGATTTTTACAAGATTCGAAACGAAGGAGGCCACGCTTACCGCCGTGGAGTCCTTTTCAATGGAATGCATTAAATACCTGGGAGAACCTACAGTTTCGGAGTTTGCGCACCTTATGGGGATATCAAGCCCCAATGCGGCTTACAAGGTGAACAGCCTTGTAAAGAAGGGCTACATAGAAAAGAAACGGTCTGAGAACGATAAAAGGGAGTATCATCTGTGTCCCACGGAAAAATACATGGAGTACTACAGGATAAGCCAGGAATACATGAATACCGTGGTGGAAAGATGCAAGGTAAGATTTACCGAAAAGGAACTTAATGACCTGGATTCCATGCTTCAGATCATTAAGTCGGAGCTGATGCCGGAGCTGGACAGAGGAAAGATAACCTCCTCCTAAGCCAGCCGGTTCTCGCTCTTTTTATTGAATTCTTTCTGGTATTTTTCAAATTCAGCCTTTTCCTCTTTGGAAGCGGGCCTGAAATTTTCACTGCCGCAGTCGGGACATCTCTCCACAAGTCCCACTCTGTCAAACATGAACAAGCATTTCTTACATGTGTATACCATTTGTGATATTCTCCTTTCCGGGTCAGAATACTACCTGATTCCTGCCCCGGGTCTTTCCCAGATAGAGTTTTCCGTCAGCTGAATTAACCACATCATCGATGGTACTGCGGAAGTCGTACTCCTCCAGACCAAAGGTCATGGTAAGCTTCAGCTCTGTGTCGTTGTACTTAAAGGTTGTGTGGGAGATCTTTGACCTCAGATCGTTAAGCCTCATTGCGGCCTCGTCTCCGTTACGCATTGTATATACAAAAAGGAATTCCTCGCCGCCCCATCTGGCAGCAAAGCCTTCATTTTCCATCTCAGACCTGAAGAGATCAGCCATCTGGACCAGAACAGCATCTCCGGCCTCATGGCCGTAAGTGTCATTAACCTTTTTGAAGAAATCGATATCCCCGATGGCCAGATTGAAGTGGAAATCCACATCCTTTGAATGCTTTAAGTGCTTTTCTATCCTTTCCAGAGCATCACGCCTGTTTGGAAGCTTGGTAAGGGCATCGGTCTTGGCCAGCTTTTCGATCTTCTTATTATAATTCACAAGCTTCTGCTCCATCTCCACCGAATCCTTGGAGAAGAGATAGGATATGATGAAGAAGAGGATGAAGGTGGCCAGGGTATTAACTATAGTAAGGAGATTTATGCTGCTCTTGTCCACCGAATAAAAAGCGTCATGTGAATGGATGTAGAAATAAAGCGCTATCCTGAAAAAGCACAGGAATGCGGAGAATATCGCCTTATAACGGATATCCTGATAGGAAGTTAAAAGGGAGAACAACAGCAGCACGAAAAGCATATGCTGGTAAGAGCAATCCCAGCCAAGCAGAGCGATATACGCCGCTATCCAGGCAAGGGTCATAAGCTCGATAAAATGCTGGGTGATGTTGGTGTACCCCTGATAGGTCATGATAAAAGCACAGAGATAACCCAAGAGACATACGATACTCACAATGGCTGCTCTGGGATAACCTGCCACGAAGAGGATTATTGCCTGAACCGTGAAGAAGATATAGTAAAACAGGGACGAACAGCGCATGATGACTGCAGCCTTTTTAGTCTCGTTCTCGCTTTCCACATCCAGGAATATGTAATTCTTAAACTTTTCGAAAATGGACATGACTCTGACTGATGAGTACTCTCCCTTTGGTTAAAATGGTCAGAAAAAATGACCACACATAACGAATTATATTACAAAAATCCTAACGTATCAATATTTATACAATTTTAATAAAGGATTTTTCCAAAAGTCCTCTAAGGGGCGTAAACGCATATAGAAGAAGGGTTCCGGTCCGGGATCAAATTGGCGATTCACAAAGTTATCATATTTTCAACACAGGCTGCACATTCTTTTTCTTTATCATGTCCTCCGTAAAGCGATCTCCGGAGTCGTGCTGCCGCGACAGGAGGCAGGACTCCGGAATTATGAAAGGAATGGTATTGATAAAATGAAGAAGATAAACCTTAAATACATGGTGGTGACCGCTGTTTCGGCGGCTTTTATATTGACCGGATGCGGGCAGGGCATGGGTAAAATGGTGACGGATCCGGTAAACAGCATTGTTTCGGGAACTGCTTTAGCCTCAGGTGCACTCTCCTCAGAGGAGACATCGGTTTATACCGACAGCCGGGACGGGGGACATGCCATAACCGCTGACGGTATTGAAGCGCAGTATAAGAACGCTTCCGTTACAAAAACCGGAGACTCCGAGGGGGATGAAGCGGATTTCTACGGAGAAAACTCTGCAGTTTATGCCACAAACGGGGCAAAACTTGCGCTCTCAGGCATGGAGATCACTACGGATGGAACCCATGCAAATGCAGTATTCTCATACGGAGAGGGCACCGAAGTTGAGATCTCCAATTCTACCATAGAGACTTCGGGAAACTGCTCGGGAGGCATCATGACCACCGGAGGCGGTACAATGAAGGCCTCAGACCTTAATATACATACCACGGGCCGTTCCTCCGCTGCCATAAGATCGGACAGGGGCGGGGGAACGGTTACGGTAAACGGCGGCAGCTATACAACAGAGGGAGTCGGCTCTCCTGCGATCTATTCTACGGCGGATATTACCGTAAATGATGCTGTCCTCACATCCAAAGCTTCCCAGGGAGTTGTGGTTGAGGGGAAAAATTCCGTTTCTCTAAATAACACTGTCCTGAATGCCGATAACAATACGCATAACAGCGATAAATCCGACCGTTTCCAGGCAGTTATGATCTATCAGTCCATGTCCGGGGACGCGGATGAAGGACTGGCAAGGTTTTCCGCAAGCGGCGGATCCATTGTGAATTCAAACGGGGATATCTTTTTTGTAAATAACACCGCAACAGATATTTCCCTCACGGGTGTTGATATAGAGAACAAGGGTGACGGCGTGTTCCTGTACGCCGCAAAAGCAGGCTGGGGAAACGAGGGTTCCAACGGAGGCAAGGTAAACCTTACGGCTTCAAATCAGAAGATAGATGGCGACATGATCGTGGATGATATCTCCGTCCTGAATCTGTATCTGAAGGACGGGAGCGAATTTACCGGAGCTGTCAATCCTGACGGAGCAGCGGGAGATGTATATGTGGAGCTGAAGAATGGCTCAAAATGGGTTCTTTCCGGCAATTCAAACATCACTTCCCTTACCTGTGATGAGGATTCCATCGACCTGAACGGCTATACCCTCACCGTCAACGGTGAAACCTATACGCAGGGAAAGCGTTCATCGGGAACTGCCATAGAAATAAAGTCCGAAGGCGGCGGAAAAACAGGCGGCATGCCGGCCCCTCCGGATGGGGAAAGGCAGGCGCCTCCCGACGGGAAAGGGGAGTACCCTTTCCCGTAAGCCCGAGAAGCCTATTCCTTGAAACCCTGTGCTTTTGCCCGGGTTAATGCTTCTCTCAACTGCTCCAGTTCAGTATCTTTTTCGGCTATTACCTTATCCTTTTCTTTCCGCATCTCTTCCCGGCCTTCTTCTATTAATTCTTTTTCTCTTTCCCAGCTTTTCATAAATCTTACACCCACACCTTTCTTTGCTTTGGTTTTATGTACGATATCATCAAGCTTTTCAGTATTTTCGTCTGTTACATTGGTCCGAATGCTTTTTCCTATATACCGGAGAAGGTTTTGCAGCTTCTTTTCTTCCTCTCCCGCGTTTTCAGGCAGATCCCCGTTTACGTACAGGTATATCCGCCGGATTCCATCATCATAGGGAATGTCAGGATGCGTCTTTATTATACTCCCTGCTTCGTAATACATGGCATTTTTCCCGAAGGGATCAAAGGATAAAATAAAGATCGTTACCAGCTCCGGAAGTTTATTATATTCCACGCCTGTTTCCAGAAGATGCACATCTATAAGATCTCCATAATACCTGCTTCTTTTCGGAAGCCATCTCTTCTTTTTGCTCTGGGTATCGGGTTCCATATCATATACCCTGATATCCGGCCTGTCGGTACCTTCCTCTGACAGCTGCTCTGTTATGTAGGCATCCATCCTTATACCATGGGAGCTTTCCGATACCCCCGGCACAACCTTCTGGGCGGTATAGCTTATTTTACCGATCTCACGCTTCAATACCAGACTCAGGATCATCCGGCATACTTCAATGCCGCTCTCTTCATCCGTCATGATCTCCATAAACAGGAAATCATCCATAACATCCATTTCCTCAAGTGTCTTAATAATTCTCTCTTTTTCAGTACACATACAGTATCCTCCTTGTGGTTTTTCTTAAGCAGGAATGACCATATGGCACTTTTCTTCCTGCTCATTTGAAATTGGGTATCAGAGCAGGAGATCTTTAAGAATAAATAGAATAAAAGAAGCGGTGATCCGCATAGAAATATCTGCTCTATTTTGAAACAATAGCATACTATGCATACAATTTCAACAATTATCGTGAGTGATGGATAAGAGTATTATGTACTGTAAATGAAGGACTGTGCTTTATCTGAACAGTAAGACAGGCGGCCGGAGCCGCCTGTCCTGTGAATGTTATAAGTTACATCGAGTCTCTGAGATGATCACTCATCTTCGCTGAAGATGTAGTAGAAGTCATCGTTCTTGTAGTAGCCATAGCCAAGATCGCCGTTCTTACGCTGTCTCATGGCAATGCTTCCCTCAAAGTTATTAATTCCTGTTGCAACAAGGAAGGGTTCGGTCTCTGCCATCTTGTTCTCAATCTGAATATCAGCCTTGGGAATCTTCTTTGCAGGTACAACCGCACCAGTCTTGTCTGTCTTAGGAGTGTAGACCTTCATCTTCTTCTGAATCACAGTCGGGTTCGGATCCGCAGAGATCACCCTTGAAATAAGCATAGGGGTAACCGAAAGGGTCTGCGCACTCTTGGATGCTTTAACGCTGGGGT
Organism: Lachnospiraceae bacterium; assembly: GCA_017475845.1. GTDB lineage: Bacteria > Bacillota > Clostridia > Lachnospirales > Lachnospiraceae > NK4A144. The sequence goes on from JAFVEU010000013.1 coordinate 10,260, forward strand.
TAATGAAGTCAATGGTTATGCGATCCACTCCTATGTTATTACCATCACTCATTACGTCAACAAACTGTCCGCCGGGATACATTACGGTGTCCTGAGGAACATCAAAGTCTTCTATAAGACCAATGTCAGTGCCAGCGTCCTCAAGGAAATCAACATAAATATCAAATGAATCAAAGATTACCTCAAAGTCAGCATTAGCTGCCCCATAGTAGTACTTGCCGTCTTTTTCTGCCTTTATAATATTGGCAACGCCGGCAACAGGTAACTGATCAATGTATGAATTGAATCTGATGGTGACGCCTGTTACTTCATCATCATCTTCCGCAACAGCAATATCTAACGCATTTATGTCAATTGCTTCATAGTCGATCTCTCCCCTGATGAAAAGAGGATCAAATCCGTCTATATTGTCTCCCGCCTCAAGAATTCCATCAAATCTGGGATCGTACTGGTCCTTGAACACGCCGTTTGTAACAAATGTAACGTACTCATAATGCTCTAAAGCAGTGATTGTACCATCGCCATTTGCATCTTCGGGAACAAGATCTTTATATTTCGAATTGTTTCCGAACGGAATTACACGGCCTCCCGCTTCTGTTCTGTCAGCTGTAGTCACAGAATAAGGGAACTGAACTGTTCTGTTTCCGGTCCTGGGAATATCACGTTCGTAGCCGCACCTACACCTGTTACTGCCCATTCTTCCTCTATCCATTTCTTCATATAGTCCAGATTAGAACCATACTTGGAAACAAGTGAATTATACTCAGCCTTATAAGCTTCAACCGCTTCCTTAAAAGCTCCCTTTACCAGAGTTTCAAATTCATTACTGGTTTTGTAATTATTGTACTTTATTATTGCTTCATCATATGCTGCTACAGCTTTCTTGTACTCATCAAGGCTGTTATAATCGTTTCTTCTCGGAGTGCGGGGGAATAAAGCATTAAGTGCAGCAAACACCTTCGTATCCTCGAACTTAAA
>JAFVEU010000148.1 GCA_017475845.1 Lachnospiraceae bacterium
GGCACATAGGGTCCCTTTACCTCCTCCTCATGCTCATTGAATTCCCCGATGACATTTTCGTCCGTTATCTTCTGGGAAAGGGTCAGGATAAATTCGGAGCCTTCCCCGTATTCACTCTCACACCAGAGCCTTCCGCCCATCAGCTCGGAAAAACGCCTGGATATGTCAAGCCCCAGTCCGGTTCCCTGGATAGCGGAATTCTTTTCCTCATCCAGTCGCTCATAGGCGGTGAAAAGCTTTTCCATATCCTCTTCCTTAATGCCTATTCCCGTGTCCTTTACGGAGATCCGGAGATCACAGTTTTCAGCCTCTTTCCCGGTAACTGAAACCGTCAGCGTCAGGCCTCCGTTCTCCGTATACTTGACCGCGTTTGTTAAAAGGTTCAGCACCACCTGCTTTATCTTTCCGCAGTCCCCGTAGAGACGCCTGGGGAGGTTACCGTCTATATCCACCTTGAAGCTTAAGTCCTTTTCATTGCTGCGGACCCTTATCATGGCGACTATGGCTCTGAAGAGGTCGGCGGTGTCGTAATCCTGTTCCACGAGATACATCTTCCCGGACTCTATCTTTGAAATATCCAGAAGATCGTTTATAAGCCCCAGCAACGACTCCGATGCGCTTCTTATATCCAGGGCGTAGTTGATCACGGACATGAAATAGTTCTTCGGCACATCCGTGGGGTCTTCCCTGAGTATCATTTCGTCCATGCCCACTATGGTATTTATGGGGGTCCTTATCTCATGGGACATATTTGCAAGGAAGCGGGATTTTGCGCTGTTTGCTCTTTCCGCCTCTTCCTTTGCGAGCCTTACCTGCTCGTACTGTTTTCTTATGACCGTACCGGTCATTACCCTCCATACGATGAGACCGGCCACTATGGCAAGAAGGGCTAAAAGGATTATCCGGACTGCCCTCAGCTCCAGTATCCTCGGTTCCTTCACTATATTAAAGGTCTGATCCTGGAATACGCTTCCGGTGCTTCCGTCCAGCACATCGATATGCAGGACATAATTCCCGTATTTTAGCCCGGTGTACTCCAGGGGCTTCAGGTTGCTGTGCTCCGTTGTTATGCCGTCATCACCGCTCCCCTCCAAAAATATGTGTATAAGAGGATTGGTCATGGTGTAATCAAGGATCGCCGGTGTGATCTGTATACGGCCTGCTTCGGCAGGAATTGTATAGGTGCCGTTTTCATCCGGAAAAATCTCCCCTGTATTACTGCAGTAAAGGGATCTCACGCCGGTTATGATCTTCGATGTCTGCTCGAAATAGTGGTCGATATTTACCCTGCTCACTCCGTTCCTGCAGGAGATATAGAGATTGCCGTCATCTCCAAGCTCACTGAAGGAATTCGCGGTAGCTGCCCCGGTGAGGCCGTTTGCCATGGTATAGAGCCGGTAATCCACCGCATTGTTTAGTATCATGTCATCGGCTTTTACCGCAAATACGCCGTAGGATGACAGTATCCACAGTGTGTCATCACTTCCGTAATAGATATCAAAGTTGTTGTTATATGGGAAGGTGTCCACATTGACGATCCTTCCGTCTTTTATGTACTCGATGGAATTGGAGGTTATTATCCAGAAAACGTTTCTTTCCTTATCTCTCTTGATCCGGAGTATCACGTCGCTGGTGAGTCCGTCCTCCCTGCCCAGCTTCCTGACCTTATCCTCTCCAATACAGTAGATCCCGTCGCCATCTGTTCCGGCATAGATCTCACCGTCATCACCCTCCTCCACGGTGAGGAAAACCGTATTGCTGATAACATCAGAACGCCCTATGGTCCGCACAACCTTCCCGTCTTTTATGACACTGATCCCGTCGTTTGTCCCGGCTATCACGGAGCCGTCCTCCGCAAGCGTCGTACATCTCACAAGATTGCTGGTCATGCCCTCTTCTTCCCTGTACCGGGTTATGCTTTCATCGGAACCGTAACAGATAAGCCCCTGAATATTATCGAAGGTTGATATCCAGAGATTATCCTTATGATCCCTTGTAATACAGCGGATCCTTACACCCTCCAGCATTTTGCTGAGCTCGTTCGTGACAACCCTGTGTCCCTCCAGTATCCGGAGACCGCTGTCCGTTCCCACATAGAGACGGGAGTCCCTGAGACAGGTGGAATTCACCACTTCCGGCTCAAGCCCGGCTTCCTCCGTAAGGTTAAGGAAATTGTTTGTGACCACCTCCATAACACCCTGTCTCGAGGAGGCAAACCAGAGATTTCCCTGATAGTCCTCTGTCATCATATATATTGAATTGTTCATGGGGAGATTATGGAGTGTATGGAAATGCCAGTCCCCGTCCAGATATCCCGAGATCTCCTCAGAGGTGATCCAGATCCTGTCTGCGGCCTTTGTTATCCATACCACATTCCTTGCGGGATCCACGGGGATATTCCTTAATGAAGCCGCCTTATCCCCGAATCTTCCGTAATAGACCACGCTTTCCTTTGTACCGTAATAGACCATCCCCGGGTTTTCCGGATCCGCAAAAACGGTATTGACCATGGGAAGTCCCAGCTCTTCATGGGTAAAGAATTCCGTCACGCGGCCCGTTTCAACACAGAAAACAGAGCCAAGGCCTGTACAGCCGTATATCCTGCCTTCTTTATCGGAGACCAGACGTTCTATGATCTCGTCATTTATCCTTTCATCTGAAATGGTATTAAGGGCACCGCTTCCGTCCACATAGGAAATACCGCCGGTGGACCCTATATAAATGTTCCCGTACTTATCCTCTGCAAAGGATCTTATGGAAGAGGATTTCAGTCCGTCTTTATATGTAAAATGGACAGACTGGCGGCCGTCGATCATCACTGCTCCGTTGTCATTGGTGCCGACCCATACCCTGCCTTTGCTGTCCTCAAATATGACCCTGCCGCTGGTAAGTCCCCCGGAAGCGTCCATTCTCTCAAAGGAATTCCCGTCAAAGCGGATTATCCCGCTGTATCCTCCGATCCATATATATCCGTCCCGGGCTCCCTGTATCCAGTTGGCATCGGAAGTAGGCAGTCCGTTGGAAGCATCATATATCTTTGCTGTATATCCCACTCCGGAGAGCTGGCCCGAGGCAGCGTAGCCTCCTCCTGTCTTCTGCTCCTCTTGTGACTCCTCCGCCTCCCCAGCCATGGAAAAAGTGCCGGAAAACATTAAAATAAAGGAAAACAACGCAATGAGAAAAAGCGTTTTCTTATTCCTCATAGTCCAGATAAACCTCCCTGTCACTGTTCGTTAGTATCTGTTCTGAACAGTTATGTTTCATTATACTTTTTAAGAACAACCTTCACTTCGGAAAGATTATCCATGAAAACTTCCACACACCTGGGATCAAACTGGGTTCCCGAGCCCTCCCTTATCATTTCAAGGGCTTTTTCCAGAGGGAACGGAGGCTTATAGACCCTGGGGGATGAAAGTGCGTCAAATACGTCCGCTATGGCCATGACCCTTGCCGAAAGAGGTATCACCTCGCCCTTAAGGCCC
>JAFVEU010000149.1 GCA_017475845.1 Lachnospiraceae bacterium
CTTCATGGCTCCGGTGGTGACGGCTGCAGCTCTTAAAGGTGCCGTCTTTGCGGCCAATATCTACGAAAAGCTGGGATTTGACGTGCTTCCGGATGGCAGAGAGGACAGGCACGATATCATACAGGCCGTGACCTTCAAGGATCCGAAAGCGGTAGTGGCTTTCTGCAGGGGCATTCAGGCGGCGGCCCCGGTGGACAGCTTTGTGACACCGGAACCCTGGGATATGCCGGGCTACGACAGCAAGGTCATAATGGCAGCGGGGAACTTCGTCTCAGGCTCATCCATAGAGCTGAGCGCCGACGGTCCCATAAGACCGCCTTATTCCGTCTACTTCCAGGGGGGCCTCACCTTCCCCCACGCCAAATACGGCATATTAAGCTCTCTTGAATATCTTGTGCGGGAAGGCTGTGTTTCACTGTAGATCAGCAGAATAAGCGGTTTTGCGGGTTACAGATAGAACGTATAGGGTGGATTGTATTTGAAGAGCAGCCGTAAATATGGTATTATATAATTTGCTGTTTTGGGGAAGCTCTCCGGAAACGGAGGCAAAATGGCAGACAAAGTAAAAGAATTACCAAAGAGCGAGCAGCCCTATGAAAAGTGCGGGGAATACGGGGCGGAATTCCTGTCGGACGCGGAACTGCTTTCAGTGATCCTAAGGAACGGTTCGAGGAAGCTTAATTCCCTGGAGACCGCAAGAGAGATACTGAAGCTCGCCGGACCGGAGCATTCGATTTCAGGCATTGAGAATATTGATCCGGTGGAATTACGGAAGATCCCGGGGATCGGGAAAGTAAAGGTTATTTTACTGCAATGCCTTACAGAGTATTCAAAGAGGCTCTGGAAGGCGAGGATCAAGGGAAATATCCGCTTCCTGGAACCGAAGGAATGCGCATCCTACTTCATGGAGGATTTAAGGCATCTGAAGCAGGAAGTGGTGATGGCAGTGCTTCTGGATTCCAGAGCAAACTATATCGGGTCAAAGATGATCACAAAGGGACTTTCCGACTGCTCACTGATAAGTCCTAAGGAGCTGTTTTCCTATGCGCTTAAAAACAGTGCTTCCCAGGTGATCATATTGCATAATCACCCGGGAGGAGATCCCTGTCCCAGCCCCGAGGATCTTATAACGGCGAAAGATCTGATGGAAGCCGGGGAAATGCTGGGTGTAAGCCTTGCGGATTCAATAATAATCGGAGACGGGACCTATGTGAGTCTCCGGCAAAGATATAAAGCAATTTGGGGTGACTATTCGGAACAGCCCGAAGCATTGGCAGCTGAGGGCGTATGAAGGTCTTGACGTTCAGGTATTCGGCCCGTCAATTGGCCGGATACGCGGTGTCTGTTTAGGATCCGAAGGGGCCTGAACAGATACGGTCCGGGAAGCGGATAAGGAGGCATAATGTCAAATGTACCTGCTTTCGGTATCGATCTGGGTACCGGAAACATAAAGATCTACAACAATATGGACGGCAGTATCATGAGGGAAAAGAACATGATCGCCGTAAAGAATAAGAATACACTTCTGGCATACGGGGATGATGCCTTTGATATGTATGAGAAATCCCCTGCCAATATAAGGACGTCCTTCCCCCTGAATAACGGGGTAATCGCGGATATAAAGGACATGCAGACGGTATTAAAGTGCTTCGTCACGGACCTTACTTCCAGGATAAAGTATAACGGTGCAGACTTTTATATCTCGGTTCCGAAGGATATCACGGAGGTTGAAAAAAGGGCTTTTTTTGATCTGGTAAGCGATGCGAACGTGAAGTCCAAAAGGATCATGATAGTGGACAAAGCAGTGGCGGACGGTCTGGGACTCAATATCGACGTAAAGACCAGCCAGGGTGTTCTGGTGGTGAATTCAGGCTTTGATACCACGGAGATCTCCATTCTTTCCCTGGGGGGCATAGTGCTCTCGAAGCTCATAAAGATCGGGGGAAGGAAGTTCGATGAGGCCATAAAGAATGCGGTGAGGAGAGAGTACAGCCTGATAATCGGCGGAAAGACCGCTGAAAATGTGAAGATAGAGCTTTCGGATCCGAACCATGATGACACCGTGGATCCGGTGGTTTACGGCCGCGATATCGTTACGGGGCTGCCCGTGGAGCGGCAGATCCCCGTGGATCTTATCGAATCCGCATTGAACGAGAACATCAATTCCATTATAGATAATATAAAGGTGATACTGGAGCGCACACCTCCGGAGCTGGCGGCGGATATATACCGCCACGGCATCTATCTGACCGGCGGATCCGCTCCCTTAAGGAATTTCGGAAAACTGATCAATAAGGGAACAGACCTTAAGGTCAATCTGCCTGATGATCCCATCAGCACAGTGGCCATCGGGCTTTCCCGCGTGATAAAGGAAGACAATTTCCGTTCCGTTGCATATGCAATAGACGGTATGTCCCCGAAATAAAAGGTGGAATATGCCGAGAGTACCTGTTAAACGTCAGAAATTCGTTATGCCCGGCAGATATATCCTCCTCATCATCACCATTCTATGTATAGCGCTGATGCTGATCACCTTTTTTACGGATGCGGTATCCGCGCCTCTCACCTATATCGCCGACTATACCATCATTCCTGTAGAAAAGGGGCTTAACTCCATAGGCATGAGGTTCAGCGAAAAGGTGGACGAGATCAATTCCCTTAAAGGGGTTCTGGCTGAGAATGAGGAGTTAAAGAAACAGGTTCAGGATCTGACTCTGGAAAAGAACCAGCTCATTGCTGACAGATATGAGCTGCAGGAGCTCCGGGAGCTTTACAGTCTGGAGGACAGATTCCGTGAATACGATAAGATAGGGGCCAGGGTCATCGGAAAGGACCCGGGAAACTGGTTCTCTGTTTTTCTTATAGACAAGGGCAAAAATGACGGCATAGAAAAGAATATGAATGTCATTGCCGGCGACGGCCTTGTGGGCATTGTGACTGAAGTGGGACCTGACTATGCCACAGTCAGATCCATTATTGATGATGCCAGCAATGTGAGCTCCATGGTCTTATCTACCTCAGACACCATCATGGTGACCGGGGACTTAAAGCTCTTAAGCTCCGGAGAGATCCGTTTTTCACAGCTTTCAAATCCCGATTCCAAGGCGGCTGTGGGAGACGAGATAGTCACCTCCAATATCTCCAACAAATTCCTGCCTGAGCTTACGGTGGGCTATATCAGTTCCATAGAGACCGATCCCAACAATCTTACGAGATCAGGTACCCTTACTCCCGCGGTGGACTTTGCCCACCTTAATACCGTAATGGTCATAAAGAGCCTTAAGGTCACGGATGATGCCGGGGAGGATTGAGCGTTGATAAGGAAGATCATCAAGATAATCCTGGTATTAGTCTGTTTCATATTACAGGGCACTTTTTTCAAGGCCCTGTCCTTAGGGGGAGTGACCCCGAATCTGCTGCTGATGATCACCAGCTTTTCCGGCTTTGTAGGCGGTAAAAAAGAGGGGATGTTCACAGGCTTCTTTGCGGGCCTGTTTACCGATATCCTGTACGGCAACGGTATCATCGGCTTTTATATCCTGCTCTATGTCTGGACCGGATACGTGAACGGCATGTTCAACAGGCTGTTCTATCCGGAAGACGTGAAGCTTCCGCTTATCCTTACCACGGTAAGCAATGCCTTGAACGGATTTTTAACATATGTGTTCCTGTTTCTCCTGCGTTCCAGGCTTGATATAGGCTATTATACCCTCCGGGTGATCCTTCCGGAGACGGTTTATACCCTGATCATTACCATCATCCTCTTTAAGCCCCTGTTATTTATCGAGGAAGCGCTGCAGGAAAACACGGACAGGAAGGGCATGAATGTTTGAACAGTTAAGGGACAAATTCATAAGTATTGTTACCTCAAGACTGTTTTTTCTTGCGGTTTCCGTTTTTATACTCTTTTCCGTGCTGACAGTGCGCCTTTTCAACCTGCAGATAATCAACGGTGCGGAGTATCTCGACAATTTCACTCTGCGGATCGAGAGGGAAAAGACCATAAAGAGCACCAGGGGTACCATCTATGACAGAAACGGGGTGCCTCTTGCAAAGGATAATCTGGCATACTCGGTGATAATAGAGGATAATTACGACTCCGGTTCAAAGAAGAACATGGAGATTAACGAGACCATCATCAAGCTTATAGATATCATAGAGTCAAACGGGGATAAGCTTAATAACGATTTTCCCGTGTACATTGACCAGTCCGGGAATTACCGCTTTTCCCTGGAGGGCACCAGGCATTTAAGGTTTATCGCGGATATATACGGCAGGAATTCCATAGACGACCTGAAGGCCAGAGAGAGGAACGCAACTCCTGATGAGATCATAAGCTATCTCTGTTCCGATAAGAAATTCGGCATAGGGATCTATATCGATAATTCCGACGGAAGCTATAACTTCATTCCGGAAGCGGGCTTTCCGAAGGAAGATATCATAAAGATAATAACCATAAGATATAACCTTAGCCTGAACAGCTATCAGAAATATATCTCCACCACCGTTGCCACCAATGTGAATGAAAACACCGTGGCGGAGGTCATGGAGATGAAGAGCGATCTGCAGGGTGTGGATATCGCGGAAGATACCGTGAGGGAGTACTTAAATGACCCCAGTCTTTCCCATATCCTGGGCTACACCGGAAAGATAAGCGAAGAAGAGCTTATGGAGCTTAACAGCGAATCCCGTAAGGAATCCGCTGAGGATGCGGATAATTACGAACTGAACGATTATGTGGGAAAAGCCGGCATAGAGCAGGTCATGGAACGGAAATTACAGGGGAGGAAGGGCCGCCAGACCATCTTCGTGGATAACCTTGGACGGGTTACGGAAACAGGAGACAAAACGGATCCCGTTGCCGGAAATGATCTTTATCTCACCGTTGATTCCGAATTACAGAAGGCGGTTTACCGTATTCTGGAGCAGAAGATCGCCGGTATAGTTATCTCAAAGATAGTCGAGGAAAAGCCGGTGAACAATGACAATGTCTCCAGCTCTGAGATAACCATACCCATAGATGATGTTTATTTTGCCCTTTTTGACAACAATTTCTTAAGCATAGAGCATATGGCGGGAGAGAACGCCGGCCCTAATGAGGATATAGTTTATTCCGCATTTCAGAGAAAGAGATCCGAGGTGATCCGGGAGATAAGGGAAAAGCTTATACAGGGCGGTAATAACTATAATGATCTGGTGCTGGAGGAACAGTCCTATGAGGCCTATGTGGTATCAATGCTCCAGTCCGGACGGCAGAACGTATTCCAGAAGGACCTTATAGACCAGGAAAATGAAGTGTACTTAAGCTGGAAAGAAGGCAAATGCTCTCTCAGGGATTATTTACGGGAAGCGGTCTCGGAAGGCTGGATTGACTCCACAAGGATAAAGACGGATTCAAGGTACATGGAGTCGGAAGAGGTATATGAAAACCTTGTAAGCTATATCTGTGATGCACTTAACGGAGACAGCGAGTTTTCAAAGCGGATAATAAAATACATGATCCGCCAGGATGAGATCACGGGAAACGAGATCTGCCATATACTATATGAGCAGGCGAAGCTCTTCGATACCGACGGAAAGCTGAAAGCCCTGGATAACGGGGAAGTGACCCCCTACAGGTTCATGATAAACAGGTTAAGATCCCTGGAGATCACCCCTGCGGATCTGGCTCTTGACCCCTGCTCCGGATCCTCTGTGGTGACTGACGTAAATACCGGTGAGGTGCTGGCCTGTGTATCCTACCCGAGCTTTGATAACAGCAGGCTTGCAAATACCGTTGATGCCATGTATTTCGCTTCATTGCAGAACGACAAGTCTCTGCCTCTCTACGACTACGCCACACAGCAGAAGACGGCTCCCGGATCCACCTTTAAGCCCATTTCTTCGGCCGCGGGACTGGAGGAGGGAGTTATCCGTGCAGGTGAGGAGATAGAATGCGAAGGCCTCTTTGAAAAGATCGTGCCTTCCCCCAAGTGCTGGATCTATCCCGGTGGAACCCACGGAAGCCTTGAGATCGTCGGGGCCATCGAGAATTCCTGCAACTTCTTTTTCTACGAGGTGGGATACAGGCTTTCCACCAGAGGCGGGGTCTTCAACAATGATTACGGCCTTAAAAGGCTCACAAAATACGTGGATCTCTTCGGTCTCACGGAAAAATCGGGCATAGAGATTACGGAATCAGAGCCGGACGTATCAAATCAGGACGCCATACGTTCCGCCATCGGACAGGGCAACCACTCCTACACCACGGTGGGACTTGCCAGATATGTAAACGCAGTGGCAAATTCCGGAAGATGCTATAACTTAAGCGTCATTGACAGGATCACCGATTCCAACGGGAATGTGATAACGGATTACAGTCCCGGGGTGAGGAATGAGATAAATATAGCAAACTCCACCTGGAACCTTATACATCAGGGTATGAGGAGCGCAGTGGAGCACTACGGTGCCTTTGAGGATTTTCCCATGACTGCCGGGGGAAAGACGGGAACGGCCCAGCAGATAGCCACCCGGCCGAACCACGCCGTATTTATAGGCTTTGCACCCTATAATACTCCGGAGATAGCAGTGGCCACACGTATAGCCTACGGTTATACCTCCTCAAATGCCGCAGAGGTGACCAGGGATATCTTCAAGTACTATTTCGGTCTTGAAGAAGAGGACAGCATAATCAAAGGAGAAGCGGTCCTGCCGGACAGTGCCGCTATTTCGGATTAAAGGGTTTAAGGCGAAAGGTATATAAAAGTGTTTCCAAAGACCTATCACATCAAAAATTACGATTTCTTCCTGGTGCTGGTAGCCATCGCGATTTCCGTCTACGGGATAGTGATAATCGGCAGTGCCAGGGAGTCCGTGCAGAACCGCCAGATCGTGGGACTGATAATAGGCGTCTGCTTTATGGTTGTCATATCCCTTGTGGATTACCGGACGATCTTAAACTTTTACTGGGTTTACTATGTCTTAAGCATAATCCTCCTTATGTCCGTGCTGGTCTTCGGCCGCAAAGTCGGAGGCGCCACAAGATGGATGTCCATTGCGGGTATACAGTTCCAGCCTTCGGAAGTTGCCAAATTTTTGTTGATTTTATTCTTTGCAAAGTTTATTATGAAAAATAAGGAGAAGATCAGCAGACCCAGCCGGATATTTTCCGGCATTGCCCTGTTTCTTTTCCCTGGGTCCTTATATACAGGGAGCCCGATATGTCCACGAGTATCGTATTTATCATGATATTTGTGACCATGTTCTTTATCGGAGGGTTGAGCCTAAAGGTGATCTTCGGTACCGCAGCGGTGCTTTTTCCCATAGTTGTACTGGGACTCATGCTGGTGCTGCAGCCTAATCAGGAGATCATCAAGGATTACCAGCAGGCCAGGATCTTAGCCTGGCTGCAGCCGGAGGAATACTCCAACGATGAAGGGTACCAGCAGCAGAACTCCATAGTTGCCATCGGCTCCGGGCAGCTTACGGGTAAGGGGTATAAAAACAACGAGGTGGGCTCCGTTAAGAACGGTAATTTCATTTCCGAGCCTCAGACGGATTTCATCTTCGCCATTGTAGGAGAGGAGCTGGGATTCTTAGGCTGTATGGCCATTATCCTTCTGATCCTTATCATCATTATCGAGGTGTTAAGGATAGGGTGGAATGCGTCGGAACTGTCGGGGACGCTGATCGCGGCCGGGGTAGCAGCCCATTTGGGATTTCAGACCTTTTTTAACATTGCGGTCACAACGGGAGTGATGCCGAATACCGGTATCCCGCTGCCCTTTGTGAGCTACGGTCTCACCTCTCTTGTCAGTATTTTCATGGAGCTTGGGGTAGTCCTTAATATAGGGCTTTTAAGATCAAGGGACAGATTCTGATCAAAAAGGGGTTTTAACAGTATTTAAGGGAGGGTATTATGAACATAGGATTAGTCGCACATGATGCCAAAAAGAAGCTGATGCAGAATTTCTGCATAGCATACAGGGGTATCCTTTCACATCATGATCTCTATGCCACCGGCACCACCGGCAGGCTTATAGAGGAGATCACAAATTTAACCGTACATAAGTTCTTAGCCGGTCATCTGGGAGGAGAGCAGCAGCTTGGCTCGCAGATAGAGCATAATGAGATTGATCTGGTGATCTTTTTACGGGATCCACTTACCAGCAAGACCCATGAACCTGATGTCAATAATGTGGTCAGGCTCTGCGATATACACAACATTCCATTGGCTACAAACCTTGCCACGGCGGAACTTCTTATCAAATCTCTCGACAGAGGAGACCTTGAGTGGCGTGAGATGTATAAATAAGTATTCCATAAGCATAAAGGCTTTTCTTTCAGCTTTCCTTCTCTTTGCGGCAGCCTCTGCCTTAAGCGGCTGTTCGAAAAGGGAGGTCCGGATGCCCTTCAGGATGGATTCCTCCGAAACGGCATTCAGCTTTGAGACTTCCAACGAGAATAATACAGCCCTGCCCTTTGCCACGGACCTTGCGGTTCCGCAGGGTGACCTTATGCCCGGAGACGAGATAGGCGAAGGGGACGGCTCCTACGGTTCGGCCATTCTGGTGGACAGTGCAAACGCCAATATGATGTACAGCAAAAATGCACTGGCCAGTCTTTATCCTGCCAGCATGACAAAGGTGATGACGGCAATAGTGGCAGTAAAGAACGCTTCTCCGGATCAGGTTTTCACCGCGGATGAAAGCTGTGTCTTTACGGAGGGAGATGTGCAGAAGGTGGGATTAAAGAGCGGTGATACCATGACCATGGATCAGGCGCTTCACCTTCTTCTTATATATTCCGCAAATGATGTGGCCCAGCTGATCGCCGTAAATATCGCAGGCTCCACGGAAGCCTTTTCCGATATGATGAATTCCGAGGCCGCGGCCCTTGGTGCCACCAATACCCATTTTGTAAATCCCCACGGTCTGCAGGACGAGAACCACTACACAACTGCCTACGACATGTACCTCATGTTCAATGAAGCCGTAAAGTATGAAGAGATAGTTCAGGTCATTTCTTCTCCCAATTATTCCACGGTATACAAGCATTCCGACGGCAGCGAGGCCAGCTTCAGCTGTGATAATACCAACCGCTTCCTTAAAGGCTCTGCCATTGCTCCGGGAAATATCAATGTGATCGGAGGGAAGACCGGCACAACCCTGGCCGCAGGGGGCTGTCTTGTGATGCTTTCCAGGGATTCCGGGGGAAATAACTACATAAGCTGCGTTATGAAGGGTAAAACCATAGACGTGACCTATGGGAAGACGTCTTCCATGCTTTCCCTTATTAAATGATTGAGAAAAAGTCCTAAATGGATTATAATATAAGAGGTCGCAGCGCTGCTGCCACATCAGTTCCGCTGCGCCATAACTTTAGAATTAGGAGGATAAAGATATGATTCAGTTGATCGTAGCCGAAAAGGGGCAGGGGAAGACCAAATTTCTCCTGGAAAAGGTTTCCGAGGCTCAGAGCAAAGCCAAAGGAAACGTGGTCTTTATCGATAATGACCTTTCTCATATGTATGAAATAAAAAATACTGTCAGACTGGTTAATGTCAGTGATTATAATATCGGCAATGCCGAAGAATTCTATGGTTTCATAAGCGGGATAATTTCCGCAGACCATGACCTGGAGCACATTTTTATAGACAAACTTCTTATCATATCTTCCCTTGGCAGTCCTGCTGATGCAGTCGGGCTTATCCGCAAGCTGGACAACGTCAGCACCAAATGCGATGTATCCCTTACTATAAGTTTCACAGGAAAGAAATCAGATCTTCCCGAAGATCTTCAAAAAGCGGTACTTGATTTTATCTGATCTTAATCCTGACAGATTACGGGCTGGCGCGTAATGTGCCAGCCTTTCACTGATTATGGCAAAAAAAGCTCATAAAAGTAAAAAGACTACGGAAAAGAACAA
>JAFVEU010000150.1 GCA_017475845.1 Lachnospiraceae bacterium
ATAACCGGATATCTGGCGGCCACAGGCGGCAGTGTCAAAATAGACGGCCACGATATCGTAAAGGAGCCCAAGGAAGCGAAAAAAAGAATGGGTTATCTTCCCGAGGTCCCGCCGCTTTATCCGGATCTTACGGTGAGAGAGTATCTGAACTTTGCCGCGGAATTAAAGGGCATAAAAAAGGCCGGACGCTCCTCGGAGGTGGGGGAGATCATGGACAGGACGGGGCTTTACAGCGTGGAAAGCCGCCTTATCCGGAATCTTTCAAAGGGATACCGGCAAAGGACCGGCATAGCCTGCGCACTTCTCGGGCTTCCGGAGCTCATAATCCTTGATGAACCCACTGCGGGACTGGATCCTGCCCAGATAATAGAGATAAGGGACCTGATTCTTTCCCTTAAGGATGATCACGCCGTGATCCTTTCATCCCATATACTTCAGGAGATAAGCGCAGTCTGCGACCATATCATGGTGATCTCCCACGGCAGGCTTATGGCGGAGGGAACTCCCGATGACATCATGAAGTCCATGAATGTGGAAAACCGCACCGTTCTCCTTGTAAAAGCCGACAGGGAAAGGCTGGGAGAGGCTGTTTCCGGGATACCCGGGGTGGTAAGCGTTGAGTTCCGGGATACGGAAGAGGGTATCCTGAAAGCTGAGATTAAGTCCGAGCCTGAAGCGGATATCAGGGAAGAGCTGTTCCGCGCTGCGGTGAATTCGGGATCGGTACTCCTTGATATGCACTCCGCCAGGATGTCTCTGGAAGATGTTTATATGTATCTCACAAGTGATGAATATGCGGCCTCCCTGCAGAAGGAAGCGGGCGACAGTGCCGGTGCGGAAACGGGCGACAGCGACGGTGCGGAAACGGAAGAGGGTGCCGGCGCGGAAGTGGAAGAGGGTGCCGGTGCGGCGGGGAACAGCAGAGCAGGGGCAGACCCCGGTACTGCGGAAGCGGAGGGTTCGGCAGAATCCGGCGCAGATACAGATAAAAGTGACAGGGAGGAAGAGTAATGCTTGCGATATATAAAAAGGAACTCCGGCAATACCTTTATTCAGTGACCGGAGCCATATTCATTTCGGTAAATCTCTTTGTACTGGGACTGTATTTTCAGGCAGGGAACCTCCTTGCCATGAATCCCTCACTGGCACCGGTGATCTCAGGGGTGATATTCATTCTGATGCTGATGGTGCCAATCCTTACCATGAGGGTCTTTGCGGAGGAGAGAAGGCAGAAGACGGACCAGCTCCTTTTAACAAGCCCCGTATCGGTGTTTAAGATAGTCCTTGGAAAGTATCTGGCACTCCTTACGGTATTTGAGGTGCCGGTCTTTATCCTCGCTGTCATGCCCCTTATCCTTACCGCCTTCGGAAAGGTGTCCTACGGGGAAAGCTACACGGCGCTTCTTGGCTACTTCCTCTACGGAGCGGCCTGTCTTGCCCTGGGACTTTTCATCTCATCCATAACCGAGAGCCAGATAGTTGCTGCGGTCTTAAGCTTTATAGCCCTTTTTGTCACCTATATAATGGGCGGCATTGTAAGCATGCTTACGGAGTCCGGGAAGGACATCTTCAAGGTCTTATCCATACTGGATTTCAGCTCCAGGCTTGAAAATCTCTTAAACGGGATACTTGACCTGAAGGAAGCCATCTATTTTATAAGCATCATAATCCTCCTTCTCTTTTTAACGGTTCAGGCAATAGAGAAGAGGCGCTACAGTGTTTCAAAAAAGACCCTCTCCTTAACGGTCTATTCCTCCGCTTCCATAGCGGTGGCGGTAGCCCTGGTCATTGTCCTCAATTTCTTTGCGGAGAAGATACCCTCTGAGATGTCGGAATATGACACCACGGAAAGCAGTCTCTATTCCCTGTCCGATGAATCAAAGAAGGTGATAAAGGGTCTTGAGGATGATGTGGACATCTTTGTCATGGGTAAAAAGGAAACCCTGGAGAGCTACGGATATAAGGAAGTGGAGAAGACCCTGGAGCAGTTTGACGAGCTTTCGGGGAAGCTTAAAGTGACCTATAAGGATCCTTCCGTGGATCCGGAGTTTGTTAAAAAATATACGGATGATCCAGTCAGCACCGGATCAGTCATCGTGGTGAGCGGTGAGAAGTCAAGGGTGGTCTCGCCCTATGAGCTCTACGAATCCGATATGGATTACAGCACCTATTCGGAGGTGAGGACTGCCTATGACGGGGAGGGACAGGTGATATCAGCCGTTTCCTATGTTACGGGAGAGGAGCTGCCTGTGCTGTATGAGATCACCGGTCATGAGGAGATGACCGTGGAGGATTTCCCCGCCCTGAAGGCTGCCATAAGCAAGCAGAACATAGATATCAAGGAACTGAATCTCATGAAGGAAGGGGAGATCCCTTCGGATGCGGACGCTGTCATCATCCTTTCTCCCCAAACGGATCTTCATGAGGATGACGTAAAGATCATAAAGGATTACCTTAATAAGGGAGGGAAGGCCATAATAACCGCCGACTATGCGAAGGACGGCTTAAAGAACCTGGAGTCCCTGTTCTCGGATTACGGGATTGAGCACGTGAACGGCATAGTAGTGGAGGGTGATGAATACAATATGTATCAGGCTCCCATTTATCTGATCCCGGAGTGCTCCTATTCCGTTCTTACCACATCCATAAAGGAAAAGGATATGCTGAACCTCTTCCCCCAGTCCACGGGCTTTGTAACGGCCGAAAAAGAGGATACGGATGTGGAGGAAGCCCTTACCACCTCAGGCAGTGCCTATGCGAAGACCGACGTGCGGGAGGATTCCACCATAGAAAAGGAAGCCTCTGACAGATCAGGTCCCTTCAGCCTTGCGCTCTACGTAAATGACGGGGGAAGCGGAGCAAAGCTTGCCCTCTTCGGAACGGCGAATATCTTTGCCGAGGAGATAAACAACAGGGTAGGCGGCGCCAATACCGAGCTTGTGACCAATGCTTTAGGCAGCATGATAAGCGAAAAGAACGTGAACGCCGTAAATATTCCCGCCAAGCGCTTTAACAGCTCTACTCTCACGGTGCCCTACGGCACGGCAATGCTTCTCGGGTTCCTCTTTGTACTGGTACTTCCCCTGGGGATCCTGCTCTCCGGCATTATGCTCTATTTAAGGAGACGGAGAAAATGATCCCGGGAATGTAACATAAGAGATCAGTGGATCTGTTCCGGAGCAGTGACATAAGGAGCAGCGGTGGGATCTGCTCCGGAGCGGTGACATAAGGAGCAGCGGGATCCGTTTCGGAGCAGTGACACAAAGGATTAAGGGAATCATAAGAATTTGTGCAGTTGCATAAGGTCTGATACTGTTATAAGATAATCAGGTCATGATGAACTACGGTTATCTGCTTCACCGACTGATGAGGCCAAAAAAAATAAAGCCCGGAAATCAGAAGATAAGGCTCACTG
Organism: Lachnospiraceae bacterium; assembly: GCA_017475845.1. Classification (GTDB taxonomy): domain Bacteria; phylum Bacillota; class Clostridia; order Lachnospirales; family Lachnospiraceae; genus NK4A144. The sequence goes on from JAFVEU010000150.1 coordinate 3,416, forward strand.
ATCTTGAAAAGCTTTGGTATTATGACCCGTATTTCGTAGATTATGCTCTTCATGACGACAGGGGCAAGCCCTGGAAGATCCATAAAAAGCGGATAAATCCTCTTGTTTTTCCACCTATCATAGAATTGAGAAGGAATATGGCAAAGTACGCCCTTCAGACCGTACTTGCCCTGTTTCTGCTCATCTTTGCCATCTTTATGAATTACGGTTCCCAGATAATAGACTGGATAGTGAGCTACAATATCCAGCTCACCGAAATGCTGGATGAGAGAGAAAAGGCTGAGGCTGAAAAGAGGGCAAAGCTTTTGGCTCTTTCCGCAGAAGGCTTTAAGCAGAAGATGGATGAGGATGCTGACGACAACATGGATGACAGTCTTTATGACAAGGCAGACCATCTCACCATGGACGAGCTGGAGCTCTCCACCGAGACCACAGCACCTCTTACCAGCAGCGAGATCCTTACCGCGGACGATATAAAGAACATCCTTTCCATCACCTGGATCAGCAATGAGGGCCTGAGTGACGAGGAATACAGGATAGTGAAGTCCGCGCTCCTTACTGTGGGAAGGATCCCCTACATCCTTGGAGGGGCCCAGCCCACCAGACCTTCAAATACCGAGAAGAATGAGGAAGGCTTCCCTGTGGTGCCTGATGACGCTATAGTGAGCTTTGCAAACCAGATAAGCGGCATGGACTGCTCCCACTGGGTGGACTGGATATACTTTTTAGCCATGAACGATAATCTGGGCTACTGCAACACCGATTCCATGATCTATACCCAGGGGAACGGGTCATTGCAGCTCATTGCGGTGGATGAAGAGGGCACGGATTATGATGAAGGGCTTAAAAATATCCGGGCCGGTGATATAATGGTATACGGCTTTGACGCCAGCCACCGTTTCGGCCATGCGGCCATCTTCTTAGGCTACGCAAGTCTCAACGGAAGCGAGGATCTGGACATGATGTATGTACACGAGTCCAGTACCGCCGGAAACGTGTCTTTCCACGTGGGGGATGTCTTCGGAAATAACGGTTCTTCCCCGGTCTTCTATTTCAGATACAAGACGCTGGACGGAAGTCCCATCGACTACGACTATGACTACCTGAGGCAGATCCAGGAGGGAGTCAGGAACGGCAGCGGGGATGATGAGGAGATCGATGATACGGAAGAAGAGGAGGATGACGAGGACTATGATGACGAGGACTATGATGACGAGGAAGAGGATGAAGAAGATGAGGATGAGGAGGACGACGAGGTAAATGACAGCGCCTCCGTCTCTGACTCCAATGCCGGGAATGAAAGCAGCGAGAGCACTGACAGCAGTGAGAGCAGCGACGATGACGACGATGACGACTATGATGACGACGACGATGATGACGACGAGTCCTATTCACAATATCAGAAGGATCAGGAAGCAGAGAGCTACAAACCGGAGGATCCGGAAAGCAGTGACCTTCACTTCGGAAAGGAAATGATCATAGCGCCGTAAATGTCACGGCAAGGGGCGAAGCGGCATAGAGAGGGCGCAGCCCTTGGAAATAATGAAGGAGAGGATATCATGAAAAAGATCAGAACACGTTTTGCACCAAGTCCCACGGGAAAAATGCATGTGGGAAATCTCCGTACTGCTCTTTATGCCTATCTTATCACCAGGCATGAGGGCGGTGATTTCATACTCCGTATCGAGGATACGGATCAGAAGAGGGAAATGGAGGGAGCTGTTGACATCATAAACCGCACCCTTAAGCTCACGGGCCTTGACTATGACGAAGGCCCGGGCAAGGAAGGGGACTGCGGCCCCTATGTCCAGTCCGACAGGGTGAAAAGCGGCCTCTACATGGAATATGCCAGGAAGCTGGTGGAAAAGGGAGAGGCTTATTACTGCTTCTGCAGCGAGGAAAGGCTTGAAGGCTTAAAACGCACGGTGAAAAGCGAGGACGGCTCGGAAAAGGAGATCGCCGTATACGACAAGCACTGTCTCCATCTTTCAAAGGAAGAGGTGGAAAAGAACCTTAAGGAAGGGAAGAGCTTTGTCATAAGACAGAATAATCCCACAGAGGGGAGCACCACCTTCCATGATGTGATCTACGGTGACATAAGCGTGAATAATGATGAGCTGGACGACATGATACTTATAAAGTCCGACGGCTATCCCACCTATAATTTCGCCAATGTGGTGGATGACCATCTCATGGGCATAACCCACGTGGTCAGAGGAAACGAGTATCTTTCTTCATCTCCCAAGTATAACAGGCTCTATGAGGCTTTCGGCTGGGAGGTGCCGGAATACATCCACTGTCCCCTTATAACTGATGAGGATCATAAGAAGCTCAGCAAGCGCAGCGGCCACAGTTCCTTTGAGGAGCTTCTGGAGCAGGGCTTTCTGGCGGAAGCGGTGGTGAATTTCGTTTCACTCCTTGGCTGGTCTCCCGAGGACAATGAGGAGATCATGTCCCTTGAAGAGCTCATTAAGAAATTTGATTACCGCCACATCAACAAGAGCCCGGCTGTCTTTGACTACGGGAAATTAAAGTGGATGAACGGCGAATATATTAAGAAGATGGATCCTGAGGCTTTTTATGAAAGGGCGGAGAGCGTCATGAAGGAAGTGATCCATAAGCCTCTGGACTTAAGGAAGATCGCAAAGCTTGTACAGTCAAGGATAGAGATCTTCCCGGATATAAAGGAGCTTATCGATTTCTTTGAGGAGCTTCCGGATTACGATACATCGATCTACACCCATAAGAAGATGAAGACCGACGAAGAGAGCAGCCTCGCTGTATTACGGGAGATCCTCCCGGTCCTTAAGGAGCATGATGATTACAGCAATGACGCTCTTTACGGCAGGATAAAGGAATTCATAGACGAAAAGGGTTATAAGAACGGCTATGTGCTCTGGCCCTTAAGGACAGCGGTGTCCGGCAAGGGATCCACTCCCGGGGGAGCCACCGAGATAATGGAGATAATAGGTAAGGATGAGTCGATAAGAAGGATAGAGGACGGGATCAGGCGTCTTGCTACCTGAAAACGAACTGCTTTACGGGAGCGGGCTCTCGTCACTGAGCCCCTCCCAGCTTAAGGCAGTCACTCACTTCCGGGGCCCCTGCGAAGTCATCGCGGGCCCGGGCAGCGGTAAGACCATGGTGATCACTTACCGGCTGCAGCAGCTCATATCCGCACATCTTATCGACCCATCCAATATCCTTACCCTTACCTTTACAAGAGCCGCTGCTTCCGAAATGGCCGGCAGAGCTTCAAAGCTTATGGGAGACAGGGCTTCAGCCGTAACCTTCGGCACCTTTCATTCAGTATTCTTAAAGATCTTAAGGCACACCTACCGTTTCACTTCAGATAATATCATCGATACCCGTAAACAAAAGGAATTATTGAAAGAGATCACGGAGTCCATGAAGATAGAGCTCCGGGACAGGAACCGCACCCTTTCGGGACTTATAAACGAGATAAGCCGTGTCAAGTGCTCATCCGGTCCCGGAGAGAGCTTTGACTCCGCCTATATCGACGGGACGCTTTTCCATGAGCTTTTTGACCGTTATAAAAAGAGGATGAAGGACCTTAAGCTCATAGATTTTGACGATATGATGCTCTTAAGCCTTGATCTCTTTAAGGAGAGGCCCGAAACCTTAAAAAAGTGGCAGGATAAATTTAAGTTTATCCAGGTGGATGAATTCCAGGATCTGGACAGGGTGCAGTATGAGCTTATAAAGCTCCTTTCCGGAGAAGACAGGAATCTCTTTACCGTCGGGGATGATGACCAGTCGATCTACGGCTTCAGGGGTGCTGACCCAAGGGTCATGATGAGCTTCAGGGAGGATCATCCGGAGGCAGAGCTTATCTTCCTTTCCGAGAATTTCAGATCCGACCCGGAGATAGTCGGGGCAGCGGGAAAGGTCATATCCGCCAATCAGTTCAGGATAGATAAAAACATAATCCCGGGCCGGGAGTTAAGCAGGGAGCCCTCAGGGGAGGACACAGCCGTGGATCTCAGGGGCTTTAAGGACCGGGAAGAGGAGATCACTGCCTTTAAGGAGATAAGTGACAGGCATTCCTTAAAAAACGCGGCCATACTATTAAGGACGAACGAGCTGCTCTCGTATTATGCGGAAAAGCTGAGCATCCTGAACATAAGCTTTAATTGCAGGGACCGGATAAAGAATATTTATGATCACTTCATAGCCGTGGATATATTTGCCATCCTGGCTCTTTCAAACGGGGACAGGAGCCGCTCCCTTTTCCTCACCGTCATGAACCGTCCCTTCCGTGGGATCAGCAGGAACGCTCTTCCCTTTGAGAAGGTAAGTATGGAGGATATTCTCAGGTTCCATGAAAAGGACCTGAGGACTATAGCTGAGGTCAGGCGCTTTTTCAGGGATCTTTCCCTGCTTTCAAAAATGAAGCCCTTTGCTGCCGTACACTATATACTGAAGGGTATGGGGTACGAAAGATTCTTAAAGAACCTCGCACAGGAAAAGGGCCTTGACTTGGAGGAGCTTCTCCGCACCGCGGAAGAAATAAAGCAGAGAGCCGCTTCCTTCAGATCCTTTGCGGCATGGAAGGAAAAGGCGGAGGACTATTCCCGGGAATTACAGCGGATGGATTCGAAAAGAGGGAACAGTAAGGAAGGGGCAGGGCTTGAGCTCATGACCATGCACGCCGGCAAGGGCCTGGAATTTGACGAGGTCTTTCTATTCGATGTAAATGAGGGGATAATCCCCTATCATAAGGCTGTGCTTCCCATGGAAATAGAGGAAGAGAGGCGCCTCCTGTACACGGCCATGACCAGAGCCAGAAACAGGCTCCACATCTGGCACATCCGCGACAATACGGGGAAAAAGACGGAACCCTCACGGTTTATAATATAACTGAACCGGACTGTTGTCCTGAACTGTCCTCTTGTTTTCCCATTCCGCATGCACCACCCCGCGAGACCGGTACCCGCCTTTTCGCTGATTTCCCCATTCCGAAGGCACCACCCCGCGATACTGGCACCCGCCTTTTCGC
>JAFVEU010000014.1 GCA_017475845.1 Lachnospiraceae bacterium
TGAGGTTCCTCCCGTCCTGTACCGCCTGCTTAACATACGGCTCCATGAAAAGCTTAAACTGATCCAGGTCATCAACCCTCCAAACCACATTATCCCCCAGCCGGATATTATCAAAATTCTTATCCATCTCGGGAATGCCTGATAACACTCTGTCAAAAGCTGCCATGATCTCTCCTTTCTGTTTTGCCAAAAAGAAAAAGGCAAAAGCACCTGTCCGGCGCCTTTGCCTCTCATCAATAATACATCAGTTCTCTTTTCAAGTCAAAACAGTCCTGTCACCTCTTACCTTTACAAGAAGAAGTCTCCCCTCTCTGACAGAGACCTTAGCGGTCCTTCCCGGGAGCACCTCGTTGCTGATACCATACTGGTAATCACAGGTGATCTCCCCGTCCTTAAGGGGATACTTTGCATTCTCTATATCTATACCCCGGGCCTCCCCGGAGATGTTCAGCAATGAAAAGAATTCACAGTCATCACTGATAAATGAAGGGGATCCGGAGACTATCTCCATCTCCGAACAGTCATCGATTATGCGGCCCTTTTTCCCCATGGTATCAAGGTACAGTAACAGCGAAACATTTCCCAGGGAATGGTCGAATCTTCCTCCTATGACTCCGATCAGCAGGAAATCCCCGTATCCCCGTCTGACAGCTTCCTTTACGGCAAACACCGTATCCGTGTCGTCCTTTTCCCTGGGAAGCACAATGGTCTCGGTGTCAAGCCCGGGGTTTTCATGGGAATCAAAATCCCCCACTATCAGATCGGGCTTAATACCAAGCCCTTCCATGTGCCTTAAGCCGCTGTCGCAGAAAACAAAGAGATCATCATCCTTCAGTCTGTCCTTAATGAGACCGTAATCTCCGATCACAGCGCCCCCGATGATAACACATCGCCTGTTGCTCACGGCAGGATCACCCATTATCCGCTGCCACTCCTTTTTCCGTCTCTTTCCTTATGACTATGGGCCAGACGATAAGCGCAAACATGGTAAGCATTGCCCTGGCTATAAAATTCCCCCAGTGTCCGCCGAAAAGCAGGACAATGGTCGCAGGAGCAAGCAGCTCCTTCCACGCCATCAGAATGGCTGCACCGGCACAGGTAAGCATGGGAAGATTTGCTGCGGCCGCTCCTGTGGGGATTTCATAATGGATATAATGGCGTTCAACATAGCTTCCGACCAATAATCCGAAAAAGCCGCCACAGGCCTTAAAAGTATCGTTCATCATTTTCTGCGGATCAACAAGCAGAGCCCCATCCACATAATCCATGGGGTAAGGTTTCACCTGAATGTATATAAGCGTTGCTATAACAACAATAACGCCGAGGAAAGTCAGTTTATCAATAAGCGCTTCATTATCCCCTATCTTATCCTGCACCTTTCCCACAACGATAACTATGATCAGAGATACAGTGAATCCCACCACCACGTCCTGGGGCGTATGCACTCCGAGAAAATTCCGCGAAAAACATGTGAGTAATAAAAGGATCCCTGACAGCACCGCAAGCCATGGCCGTTTATCCTTCTGCCATGGTATGACAGGCCCGTACAGCGTGGTAGCTGCGGTGGAATGCCCGCTGGGGAAGGAATACCCCGTGGCCGCCACCTTTGAGTCTCCCGCCGGTTCTATCAGGTCGGACCGGATCCAGGGACGGTAAGCGCAGACTGTAAGCTTTAATATCCCGTTTAATATCTCCCCGCACCAGTAAATGTTCAGGAACCGGTAGCCCCATTTTCTGCTTACTCCCCAGAAGATAACGAAGGGAAGAAAAGGCAGGATATCCACCGCAAATTTGGACAATGCGTTAAAAAACTCATCAAACATGCCTCCCGTTGCAGTCCTTATCCCCTGCAGCCATAAAAGATACTGAATGTCAAAACTCATAATACTCTCCTTTCACCTAAAAAACCGGAAACACCTCTCCCTTCATCTGCCCTCCTGATCAGCCCTCCCCCGCCGGGGTTTGATCAAGTATCCCTGCCGCCTCCTTCATAAGCTCTATGATGGGCAGGTGCTGGGGGCATACGCTCTCACACTGCCCGCAGCCTATGCAGTCCGAAGCCTTTCCGCTCCTCTCCGTAAGTCCGGAATAGAAGTTCTTCGATCTCCAGTCATCGGGATAACGGCGGAGGGTGTTGATAGTCCTGAATATATCGGGAATACTGATCTTCTGAGGACAGCCGTCACAGCAGTACCTGCAGGAAGTACATCCTATCTGGGGCATGGAGAGCACTTCCTCCGTCACCTCATTGATCAGACTGAACTCGTCATCGGCCAGGGGCTCAAAATCAGTAAAGGTACCTATGTTGTCCTCCATCTGCTCTTCATTGGACATGCCGGACAGGATGGTCATGACTCCCGGAAGGGAACCCACAAAACGGAGGGCCCAGGAAGCTACGGACTTCTCCGGCTGTCTTGCCCTGAACTTTTTTTCCACCTCAGGTCCCAGATCCGCAAGCATCCCGCCTCTTACCGGTTCCATTACGATTATGGGGATATTTCTGTCCCTTAAGATCTCATAGAGCTGCTGGGATCTTACCACAGGATTGGTCCTGTCCAGATAGTTTAACTGTATCTGCACGAACTCAACCTCCGGATGCTTATCCAGCACCTCAGTCAAAAGCTCGGGACTTCCGTGAAAAGAAAAACCGAAATGCCGGATCTTCCCCTCCTCTTTTTTCTTTAAACCCCATTCAAAGCAGTCATATTTCTCGTAGGTATCATAATTGTTCCCTTCCTCGATGGAATGAAGGAGGTAGAGGTCAAAATAGTCCACGCCGGTCCGCTCCAGCTGTTCGTTAAAGATCCTTTCCACATCCTCCGCCCTTTTTATCTCCCAGGCGGGAAGCTTTGTTGCGATCATAAAGCTGTCTCTGGGATAGCGCTTTACCAGTGCCTCTCTGGCAGCCACCTCGGATCTTCCCCCGTGATATACATAGGCCGTGTCAAAGTAGTTCATACCGGTTTTCATGTACCTGTCCACCATACGGCACACATGATCCTGGTCTATGACACCATTCTTTTCGGGAAGCCTCATAAGACCGAAACCCAGTTTAGGCATAATGCTTAAATCAATACTCATAACGATCCTTTCCGCCATAGGGTATGGCAAAATGCACTCCCCTCTTTTATCGCTCTAAATTATACTACCCGCGCCGGATTTTGACCACCTGTCCTTTTTATTGATTCGCTTATCCGGAACCCTTCCCTCCCCGGTCCCGGAAAAACTGTGACTGTTCCCAACCGTAAAAAATCTGCCACATTCTCTCATTTCATCGTATAATAACTGCAGGCTCTTTCCTGGCTCTCAAATAAGGGAGGAAACAAAGATGTATTATCTGATAGACACCATACTGAAAGAATGCTCAGCAGAAGAATGTCACAGCGGAACAAACCAATATGTGGCGGTTTTAACCCCGGAGGAGTGGAACACGGAAAGCGATTCCTATGATATGGGAATTGATATGGAACCCGACACGCCTGAGATCTATACCACGAAGGCTGAAGTGAACTATGATTCCGTAACCGGTACCTTTGCGATCCCCGACCGGAACGATATGTCGGGAGAGTACATAAAGTTTTCCTTTGCTCTTGATGAGAAGGGCGTGGTCTTTATCGATGCCAACGGCACTGTTTCAAGGAAAATCAACAAGATCCTGAACACCAAAAAATGGCGTTTTCCCAGTCTTGAAAGATTCATATATGACTTTCTTGAACAGATGATCCATGAAGACCCGCGGATCCTTGAAAACTATGAAAGAAAGCTGGATATCATAGATAATGATATAGACTGCGGCAAAGAGGGCGACCTCGATACATTAAACGATATCAGAGGGTATCTCAGGGATCTCAGGACCCATTACAATCAGCTCATGGACCTGGCCCAGGAATTCGAAGAGAATGAGAACAGTTTTTTCCAGCCGGATCATCTGCGCTTTTTCCGGCTTTTTTCCAGCAGGGTTTCCAGGCTCCATGAAATGGTCAATTCTCTTCTCGATTATACTAACCAGATCCGTGACACTTACCAGTCACGGCTCGATGTGAAGCAGAACCGCATCATGACTGTACTTACGGTTGTCACCACCATATTTATGCCCCTTACGCTTATCGTTGGATGGTACGGCATGAATTTCAAATATATGCCGGAACTGGATTCTGTCTGGGGCTATCCGGTGGTCATCATAGTGTCGCTTCTCATCGTAATATCCAGTCTGCTGTTCTTTAAGCGAAAGAAGTGGCTGTGAACAGGAACAGGAGCTTTGCCGTGCGATCCGGCATGATTTGAAATGCGCAGCAAACAGTTCTATAATGGGTATCTCCGAATAAGGAAGATATCATGAAAGCCGGTATGAAAAGAGGAGAAAATGAATTATTCCGATCTCGTTAATTCTGTCAGGGGTGTAGCCTGCATATTGTCTTTAAGAAAATCCCCGGATAAGTGCTCCGGTGAGATAACCATAGCTGCTGCCAACAGGGATTATCTGGCATCCGTCAATAGGCTGGATGAGGAGTTTGTTCCCAACAGGCCCTATACCTATTACGTTGCCCGGGATACGAATTTCGAAGCCCTTGCCGCCGGTTGCATAACAGCGGGAACCATCTCCCATCAGTATGTCAACGCAGGTCTTTACGAAGCCTGGCTTGACATCTATATGATCCCCTTGGAAAAGGATGAGGAGGGCAACGGCTACTGTATATTTACCTATGAGATGACTCCCAGATCCGATGCCGAAAAGATGATCAAGGTATCCATACAGACAGCTTATTCCGTACTGAAGACCTGTATCACCTTCCGGGAAAACAACAGCTTCAGGAAGACTCTGGATTCCGTAGTAAAGGATCTGAGACGCCAGTGTGATTCTGAAGGCTGCGCTATAATCCTCACCGATCCGGCAGAAAGAAGGATCGATATCATGAGCTTTGATAACGAAGGAACCTTTGCTCCCGTGGATGAAGACGTTTTCTTCAAGCCGGAGTTTTATGATGTGGTGGAAAAATGGCGCGATATCATGGCAGGATCAAACTGTTTCATCATTCCCAGCGAAGATAAGTTAACAGAAGTTGAAAAGAAGGATGCAAACTGGTACAGGACCCTGATCATTTCAGGTGTCAAAAACCTGGTCTTATACCCCCTGAGAGTAGATGATAATCTTTACGGCTATATTTTTGCCACCAATTTCAATCCCGACAGGACTCACTTCATAAGGGAAGTGATGGAGATAAATTCCTTCGTGCTGTCAGCCGAGGTGGAAAACTACCGTATGCGTAAGAGTCTTGAGAAGCTTAGCAGGACCGATATGCTCACAGGTGTCCTTAACCGCAATGCCATGAATAAGAAGATAAACGACCTGGATTCCGGTGAAGTTGAGTTCAGGCACGGTCTCGGGGTGGTTTTTGTGGATGTCAACGGCTTAAAGACCGCCAACGACACAAAAGGTCATAACGAGGGCGATAAGATACTGGTAAATGTCTCGGACAAGCTGAAATCCGTATTTGATGAAAAAGAAATATACCGGGCCGGGGGAGACGAATTCCTGATAATCACCGATATGGAAAAATATAAGTTCTATGCGTCTTTTGAAAAGCTGAGATCCCTTTCCGGAGTGGAGGGCGAGCCTTCCTTTGCCCTGGGAGCCCATTATGATGATGCTGAAATGAATATCAAAAAGACCATGCGGATCGCCGATTCAAATATGTATGAGAACAAGGCGGAATATTACGGATCCCATCCCAACGCAGACAGAAGAACACATTAAAACGGAGAGTGACAGAATGCTCAGAAAAGGAAGTAAACAGAATAAACCCGGGGTCATCACCGTTTTCATGACTATCCTTGCTGTCACGGTATCCATGCTCTTTTTTGTTTCCTGCGGAAAAGAGAAAGGGGAAAAAGCACCGGGATCCGGTTCTTACGAAACCGGGACTGCGGAAACAAAGGACAGCTCCATACCGGAGGAGCTTCCCGCAAAAACAGCTCCCGCCGGGTTCACCGGTGCCGGGGAAAATTCCGAGGACTCCGGCCCCGAAGAAAGCACCGATATCATAACCGGAGAAGATACAGCGGAGAACGATCTCTCCTGGGCCGAAGCATATCACAGGCATCTGGTGGATTTCGGCAGGACATTTGACGGCTACGAATACAGCGGGCCGGAGTACAGAAGCTACGATTACATCTATGTGAATGATGACGACATCCCGGAGCTTGTGATACAGGGTCAGGATGAGGCCACCGGAAATATCATACTTACTTATAAAGACGGAAAGATAGATGAACTGCAGACCAGCCGGCTCTATTTTGACTATATTGAAAGGGGCAATCTTTTAAGGAATTCCGACGGCCACATGGGAGGATATTACGATTATATCTATTCCATCAAATACGGGAAGTGGCAGATGGAGAACTGCGGAGAATATTATGTGGAAGACAATTCCGTCATGTGGGATGATGATGACCTTATCTACGAGTGGAACGGAAAAAAGGTGAGCCGTTCCGGGTATGAAAAGGAACTTCAAAACGCCTATGATCAGAGCAAAGCCGTGCCCGGCTCCGGTATCCTTGGATATGAAGAGATCCTGGATAAGCTTGATAACAGCGCACGCGGTGTGGAAGATGTCTTTCTGGAGGATTCCAAAGATATCCATAAGTATGAAGTGATAGTAAAAGACGTGACCTGGAAGGAAGCCCTGGACGACTGCAAAGCGCGAGGGGGTTATCTGCTAAGGATAAATACTTCGGAAGAAAAGTATCATATTGAGGATATGCTTAAGAATAACGGTCAGGAAAGGCTGGTGATCTGGCTGGGAGGATGCCTGAACCTGAAGGACGGTCACTATCACTGGTATGACGGGGAAAAATTCGGCCAGGCAGCTCTGGACAGCGATAAATACTATCAGTTCTTCTGGCTGAACGGAGAGCCCAGCTTTACCGGGGTGAACGCAGACGGAAATATGACGGATGAAAACTATATGTGCATGTTCCGGGTAAAGGGATACTGGGCGTGGAACGACGTTCCGGAGGACATAAGCCCCTTCTACGGCGGAAGGGTCGCCTATATCTGTGAATATGACAACTGATTCAGAGTCCGTAGGGTTCCGGACAGATACTGCGTGATCAGTCCATATCCTCGTAGATAAGTATGTTCTTCCCGTGCTGTTTGCCGTAATACATGCGTTCATCAGCCACCTTTATGATGTCCTCCGGCTCATGGTAGTCATTATTGTATTCCTCAAGGCCGATGGTTATGGTGGCAGAGATACGCTTATTATAAAAGACCGTGGGGTTGGTCTCCACGCATCTTCTTATGTATTCCATCTTCTGCCTGGCAACGGTCAGATCGTAATCCCTCATAAGGATTATCATCTCTTCCCCGCCCCATCTGCAGATCTCGCAGCCGTGCATCTCTCTTTTTATCATACGGGAAATATGCCTTAAAACCTCGTCTCCGCAGTCATGGCCGTAGGTATCGTTTATGCGCTTAAAATTATCTATATCACAGAATGCGATACAGAAATGACTTAACTGACTGTTTTTCATAAGGGATTCCACTACCGGAAGGAATCCTCTTCTGTTTAAGAGACTGGTAAGCACATCCTCCTTGGCATCCGCGGAGAGCTTTTCGTTCTTCTTCTCCAGACTTGTCATCTCGGACTCACTGGAATTGATGTAGATCATATTATAAAAGACTATATCAAACATCATCAGGAAAGCGGAAAAGATCATGAGGAAAGCTCGTAAAGCATATCCCACCTCAAATACCGGCTCTGCATCCGCAAAGCGGAAATAAAGGAAAAGATACTCGGCAAAATACAATGCCAGTACCAGAACGATTATCCATCTGCTGAAACCCTTGAAAAGAAAGCATCCCAGATAGATGATTATGGGTATCATGGAAAACAGGAAACAATAGGAACCGCAGTCCCACCCGATATAATAAACGGATATGGCAGTGTAAACGGCAACCTCCAGGATCAGGCTCACGTATACCGGCAGGATGACGCCGATCTTACAGAACAGCACACAAAAAAGATATATAGTAACACTGAGTATATTGAAATATGCCAGGGGCATTACGCGGGCAAACAGTGAAACGACCAGAAAGGTCAGGTGGATAAAGCCCACGGCCCCGACAGTATAGAGAATACTGTTATGCACCAGATAGTGCATTATATCTTCTATGATCTTAGGATTTTTCAATCCCTTTATCTCCCTTCGTTTTTAAGGCCTTTCCGGGCTCTCTTTATCGTTTGATGCGTATATTTGTGATCACGCACTGGTCGCCGGTCAGGGTAAGATATACATCATCCTTTTCCTCCAGGATAGTGGTGATGTTCTTTATGCTTATACCCAGATTCTCGGTGGTGGCAGTTATCTTATTGCCTTCTCTCTTAAATGAAACAGTACAGTCGATCCCTTCCATATTGGCTTTTTTCCAGGCTTCCCACCCCTCAAAGGTATTCAGTTTGTTGACGGTCATCTTATTGCTGGAAACATTCTCCGACTCCCAGAATTCCCCGTCAAGCCTTATAAGAGCATATTCCATATAGGATCTTCCCTTTGGCTTCTTATCGGCGGACCAGTAAAGCACCAGATATGCACAGTGCCATACCAGACGTGCCGTGGGAAGGCTTTTTGTATGGAAGGAGATCTCCATTCCCTCCTTCATGGGAATTCCCTCGGTATGAGCGGTCCTGTATCCGTCGATCTGGACGCTTGGAATATCTCCCTCGGGCCCGTCTATATAGCTTATCAGCTCTGCGATCCTTGGGATATAGTCCCCGGAAACCTCTCCGTCCTTCTTTGATATGCTGACATCGGATATATGGCAGTTTTCACCTGTAAGGCTTAAATAAGCGTACCTTGAACTGTCGGGAAGGGCAATGATCATACGTACTGTCTTTGTCCCGCTGTCGATAATGAGCTGGACATGGTCGGCCTTCTTAACCACCGTCAACTCATATTCCGTCCCGTCTCCGGCTGCGCTCCGGCCTGCATTGCCGGAACCGGAAATATCATCAACCTGTATCTTACGTGCCCCGGAGCATGTATATTCACCGTCAAAACGGATCTCGGCGTATTCGAAATAATTAAGCTCCTTCATCTCTTTGGGAGTATCGTGATAACGTCCGTCCAGTGAATCGTAGATAACAGCTCCCGGCATGTTATCTTTCCTTGTATCCACGGAATTGCACTTAAACCTTACGGTGCGGATCTCGGGAGTAAGGATTATGCCGTCGGAGGTATCGTCACGGAACTTCCTGCAGACAAGGTCCATCCTTCCTTCAAGCTCCCTGGACTCTCCCCTCTCCCTCATCTTATACTCGGTATCCATATCGATAAGATGCTGCATTATCTTTGCATACTTGGGATCAAACTGGGTTCCCGAGCCCTTAACTATCTCCTCCCGGACCATGACCTGGGGAATGGACTTTCTGTAGCTCCTCTTGGATGTCATGGCGTCATAGGCATCTGCCACGGATATGATCCTTGCGATCTCGGGGATATCCTCGCCCTTAAGCCTGTCTGGATAACCCTTCCCGTCATATCGCTCGTGATGATAATGGGCTCCTATGCTCAGATAAGGATATTCGCTAATGCCGGAAAGGATCTGGTTTCCCACCACCGGATGCTTCTTCATCTCTTCATATTCCTCATCCGTAAGCTTTCCGTCCTTATTTATGATCGCCTCGGATATTCCGATCTTCCCCACATCATGCAACAGAGCCACATAGTAGATGTTCTCGCATTCCGCGGGGCTTTTTCCTGCCAGCTCCGCCATTTTTTTGGAATACTCCGCAACTCTGGCGGAATGTCCTCTGGTGTACTCATCCTTTGCATCAATGGCATTTGCCAGGGATGTGGCGGTCTGCTCGAAGAGCCTGAGCAGGTTTTTATGCTCCTGATCTTTTTTGCTCAGGCTGTTCTGGAAGGAAAACAGTACGAAAACGACTCCCCCCACGATAAGAAGCCCTGCAAAGGTATCGATAAAATTGCCACCCCTGGAATACTCCGAGATCAGCTCGGGATGATAATATCCCACTATCCAGGTAAGAGCGGTGACAAAGGTATTCACGATCAGCATTACTACCTTGAGCCTGCCTTCAAGGATCATCGCAATGTAGATGGTGCCGAGGAGCAGCCAGATAGGAGCTCCGCCCTGGGCTCCGCCGTTTGTAAAAAACATGGTGGGAAGGAATAAAAAGATCAGAATGACTGAAAGGATGATCTTTGCCTGGGCTATCTTATCAGATCTGATGGCAGCAAAAACGAATATGGTGAAAAACACTGCTCCTGCCAGTGTGGATAGGGTGGCAAGCAACGGTTCCTTCATGATCATACCCGCAGGCACAGCCAGAAAAAGCGAAACCAGCACCGCAGCGGAAAACACAATAAAGGATCTGTTCCTTATGTCCATGGACGGATCAAAGATATAATCGGTAAATTGTTTTTTCAACTTTTCCAGATAGTCGATCATCTGTTTCCTCTTGAAAAGTATCAATCATCATTAAGTACCGCCGGGGTGTTACTCTCCCTCATCATTCCCCGTCGGGCCGTCATTCCCCTTCATCATTCCCCGCCGGGCCGTTATTCTCCTTCATCATTTCCCCGCCGGGCCGTCATTCCCCTTCATCAAAGAGAGGGGTGGAAAAATATCTCTCTGCAGTGTCCGGGAGCACCGTCACAACGGTTTTCCCGGGTCCCAGTTCAGCCGCAAGCTGTATAGCGGCCGCCACATTTGTACCGCTGGATATCCCGCAGAGGATGCCCTCCTCTCTTGCAAGCCTCTGCGCGGTTCCTATGGCTTCTTCATCCGACACCACATATATCCTGTCGTATATTGACTGGTTGAGTATCTCGGGGATTATCCCGTCACCTATACCCATCTGCAGATGGGTGCCTATATTGCCTCCGGCCAGGATCGCCGCATTTTCCGGCTCTACTGCCCATATCTCTATAAAGGGATACTGGGCCTTCAGCACTTCCCCTATTCCCGTGATGGTTCCTCCGGTACCTATCCCGGAGCAGAATCCGTGTATAGGTCCCGCCACCTGCTCCATGATCTCAAGAGCCGTATGGTTCTTATGTGCCATGGTGTTATTCGGATTTTCAAACTGCTGCGGCACAAAGACCTTCGGATCTTCCTCGCTCATCTTCAGCGCTGTCTTCAGACATTTATCCATGCAGGCCCCTATATCGCCGTCATCATGGATGAGAAGCACCTCCGCCCCGTAATGCCTGATTATCTTTCTTCTCTCCTCGCTTACGGAATCGGGCATGACGATAATGGTCCTGTAGCCTCTCACCGCACCCACAAGCGCCAGTCCTATCCCCTGATTCCCGCTGGTGGGCTCCACGATCACCGTGTCCTTATTGATGAGCCCTTCTTTCTCCGCAGCAAGTATCATGTTAAGGGCGGTCCTGGTCTTAATGGACCCTCCTATATTGGTGCCCTCGAATTTTACAAGTATCTCTGCGCTGTCCGGTCCCGCCATCCTGTTAAGCCTTATCATAGGCGTATGCCCCACAGCTTCAAGCACATTATTGTATATCATCTAATTAACCTCTCCAAATGAATAGATATTATTTTACACCAATTGCCAGGAATATTCAAAACAGATGTTTTATGCCTAAGGACGGTGAAATTGCCTGAACAGGGCATAGATATTCAACAGGCGCATGGGCGGCGGAGCGGATTATATGCCTAAAGAGAGAAAAAATGTCTGAACAGGGCATACTTTTCTATCAGGCGCCGGGCTGCCTGATAAGAAACTATGCCTAAGATCGATGAAAACCCTTGAAAAGGGCATAGATATTCAACAGGCAAAAGAGCAGCGGAGAGGTTTTTATGCCTAAAGACGATGAAATTGTCTGAACAGGGCATACTTTTCCCTCAGATGCCGGGCTGCCTGATAAGAAAGTATGCCTAAATCAGGCAAAACTGCCCGTTTTAGGCATAGTTCTCGGTTTCAGGCCGTGCACAGCGCA
>JAFVEU010000151.1 GCA_017475845.1 Lachnospiraceae bacterium
GCCTTCACCTTTTCCTCCGGACACCCCGGTTGCTTACTGTCCGGAGACTTCGACTTGTTATAGTTTTCTCGCTCAATGATCCCGTGCTTCTGCTTTACCTGCGCGATATTGAGATTAGTTACGCGATACCCATACTTTTCTTTTATCCAGTCCCGTATGGCGTTGTATGTTGCTCCCTTCTTGAACCCATCTGTATCCATGTCCTCCAAACTGAATTCAACCCGCAATTTCTGTGACTTGACATCTCCCTTGGAAAGCAAACAAACAGTTTCCACCCCGCCGGTTCCGGGGAACATATCCACCGCTGCGGCCCTGACCACAGAATATCCCGCTTCCTGTATGGGTTTTAAATCCCTCTCCAGGCTTGTGATCTTGCAGGATATATAGATTATGTTTTTCACACCGTAATCCAGTATCTTTGAAAGGGCCTTCGGAGCGCATCCGTCCCTGGGGGGATCAAGGATTATAAGATCCGGCTTCTCTTCAACACTCTCCAGGGTTTTTAAGACATCTCCCGCCAGAAATACAGTATTGTCAAGGCCGTTCATCTCCGCGTTTTCCTTTGCGGCCTCTACTGCCTCCTCTACTATCTCTATGCCTATAACCTTTGAGGCAGCTCCGGACATTATCTGTCCTATGGTTCCGGTCCCGCTGTACAGGTCAAAGATCACGCCCTTTTCACCCTCATCAATAAGGGACAGGGCATACTCCCTGGCCTTCAGGTACAGCTTTTCCGCACCCAGAGTGTTGGTCTGGAAAAAAGAGAAGGGAGTGATCCTGAACTTAAGCCCCAGCACCTCATCATAAAAATGATCCCTGCCATAGAGTATATCTATGTTTTCCCCCTTTACACTGTCTCCCGTATTGTCGTTCTTAAGGTGGAGTATCCCGGCGAAACGTCCCTCAAGGCCGTTCTTTTCAAGGGAAATCAGCATATCCGCATATTCCCCCATATCGAAGTCAAGCTGGGTCGTGGTCTCGATAAGGAGGAGTATCTCACCGCTCTTCTTTCCCTTGCGTACAAGCAGGTGCCTTAAATAACCCTTTTCATCATGCTTCCTGTAAAAAGGTATCTTTCTCTCAAGAAAGAAATCCAGAGTCTTCCGGATCACAAGCCGGTAGTCCCCGTCTGCGATGACGCATCCGTCAACGGTTACGACATCATTAAAGCGTCCCGCCCTGTGCATACCAAGGGTCAGGGGTCCGTCTATCACCTCATTTCCGAAGGAATACTCCATCTTGTTCCTGTATCCTTCATTCTCCGGAGAAGGAGTGATGCCCTCGTAGATATAATCCCCGTCTATGGCTCTGTCTAAGATCTTCTTTACCTGGGAATCCTTTATCTTAAGCTCCTCCTCATAGGGGAGTTTCCGATAGATACAGCCTCCGCATTCGCCGAAATGGGGACAGCTGCTCTCCACCTCCATGGGAGATTTCTTTAACACCTCAAGGAGCCTGCCCTCCAGCCTGTCATTCTTTTTTTTCGTCAAAATAAAAGAAATCGTCTGTCCCGGAAGAACATTTTTAACTGTAACATTTCCCTCCGGAGTACAGACGACCCCCTTATTGGGGAACCTCACTTCAGTGACGGTTCCCTCGTATATACCGTTTTTCTTCATAATATGATCTCTGGAAATCCCTGTGAGGATCAGTCTTCCTTCTTCTCAGGCTTTACATCTTCTTCCTCGTCATCAAAGAAGTCATCATCAAACCTGTCATCATAATCATCATCATAATCTTCCAGATAATCCGGTGTGAAATAACGGTAAACGGCATAAGCTATGGCCGCAACCGCTGCAATGACACCGATTATTGCAAGTGTCCAAAGAATAGGATCTCTTTTTGTCTCTCTCATTGTGCTTTCCTCCTCACGATTGATAAATCCGTTTACATTGCTCCTGACATCACCTATATTCCGTCTTAAAGCGTCAACAGCATCCTCCAGTAACGCGATATCCAAATGATCCATATCTGCCTCCTAAAACTCTAATAAGCCGGATCTTTCATCTGTCTACTATAATACCACAACCGGCATAAAAATCCAAATATTTACAGTGGCTTTAATTTGGCGAAGCCCGCGAACATCTTCCTTACTCCCGTATTGTCAAAATCCACGGTGACCTCATAATCCCTGCCCCCGTCCTTTATGGAGAGCACCGTTCCCTCACCGAACTTGAAGTGAAGCACTCTGTCGCCTTCGCTGTAGGAAGGCTTTGTTTTGCCTATGTCCGAGCCCTTTTTAAGACTCACCGGGGAGCTTTTCCTGAAGCCCGGTGAAAAGGCCGGAGGTCTCTCCTCGAATATCCGTCTTGCACTCTCCCTGTCGGAGGGGAAGATCCTTTCATGTCTCTCTGTCTTCTCGGGAGTCACGTTCATATCCGTAAGGTCCCTCGGTATCTCCTTCAAAAACCTGGAAGCCGCGGCATAACGCGTCTCTCCGTTCACCATCCTCTTTCTGGCTGCAGTAAGTGTCAGCCTCTCCCTGGCACGGGTGATGCCCACATAACAGAGCCTTCTTTCTTCCTCAATGGCCAGGGGATCATCACTGTTAATGGAAGCATATCCGGGAAAGAGTCCTTCCTCCATGCCGGCCATATACACCTCCGGGAACTCCAGTCCCTTGGCATTATGCATGGTCATGATGAGGACCCTGGAGCCTTCCTCATCTCCCCCTTCCTTATCGAGATTGTTTCCTTCAAGGCCGTTGATCCTTAAGAAGTCCGTAAGATCCGGTTCCTCCGTTTCATCCTCATAGGCCTTAAGGGTCTCCTTCAGCTTCTCTATATATTCTCTCTGTTCCCGGAACTTTTCGCTGCTCTCCGCCTCGCTCATGAGATATTCGAGATATCCCGTTTCATCTATGATACTGTCCAGCATCTCGCTGAAGCTCATACTCCTTCTTTCGCTGCGGATACGCTCCGACATCCCGTAGAATTCCTTTACCGCATTCTTTGCCTTTGCGGGAACGGAGGGGATGTTGTCGATATGGGACAGAGCCTCATAGAAGGACATTCCGTTTGCCCTTGCAAATAACGAGATCTTATCGATGCTGGCATTGCCGATACCCCGCTTCGGCACGTTGATGATCCGCCTTATCCTCATCTCGTTTTCCCCGTTATCCACGGTCATCAGATAGCTCGTCATATCCTTGATGACAGCCGTATCCCAGAATCTTAAGCCCTTTACCACTTCATATTCGATATGCCTTATACGAAGGGCATCCTCCAGTTCCTTGCTCTGGATGTTAGTCCTGGTGAGTATGGCAAAATCCCCGTATTCATTCCTTCCCTCCGACACCTTTTTCCTGATATCGTCGGCTATGAATGAAGCCTCTCCCGCAGGATCGTCCAACTGCCTGAACCTGATCTTTTCCCCTTTTCCGCCCCTGGTCCAAAGGGCCTTGCTCTTCCGCTCCGTATTGTTTTTTATGACTGCGTTGGCAGCTTCCAGTATGGTCTCTGTGGAGCGGTAATTCTCCTCCAGCCTCACCACATAAGTGTCAGGAAAATGCTTTTCAAAATTCAGGATATTATAGATATTTGCTCCCCTGAAACGGTAGATGGACTGGTCGTCATCCCCCACCACGCAGAGATTTTTGTACTTTCCCGAAAGCAGCCTTACCAGCTCGAACTGGGAGGAATTGGTATCCTGGTACTCATCCACCATGATGTATTTAAACCTCTCCCTGTAAAACTCCAGCACCTCGGGAAATTCCCGGAAGAGTATCACGGTATTCATGATGAGGTCGTCAAAATCCATCATGCCGTTTGACTTAAGGCTTTTCTGGTACTCGGCATATATCTCTGCCACCTTCATAAGGCCATAATCCCCTTCGGCAAAGGATCTGTATTCATCCGGTCC
>JAFVEU010000152.1 GCA_017475845.1 Lachnospiraceae bacterium
CTCAGCGGCAGTGTCCGTAGCAGATTCCATGGCCGTACGTCTGGCAGCCAGCTCACTGGCCACAGACACGTTAATACTGGAATAGAGGAGCCCCGCTAAATACTCGGGAACTATCTCGTTGAAAACGGTCTCGCTGTCCGGTTCGTAGAGGATCAGATCTCTGGGCTTTACGTAATCCCTTCCGTCATCGGCATCCACGAAATCCGACAGGGGAAGCATGGAACTGGCTTCCGGAACCTGGGAAAGCATGGATACGAAGTTGGTGTAGCACAGGAAGACATGCCCGAATTCACCTTCGCGGTAAGCCCTGCACATGAGATTTCCGATCTCGAAGCAGTAGTTGATGCATATCTCTGCAACCTCTGCATAGGCCTCGGAGTAGATGGGGACATTGTGGTGTTTGAAGTACTCTACGGACTTCTTTCCGATGGGAAGCACCGTGATATCCCTGCCCTTTATCTCGCTCTCCATGAACTTAAAGAGGTTGGAGTTGTATCCGCCTGCCATGCCGCGGTCACCGGCAATGACCACGTAGAGCCATTTGTCACTGTTCCCGGGCTTGGTGTAAGGAGAACCGAAATCCAGATTTCCGTGGGCTATGTCCGTAAGCGTTTCCTTAAGAGTCTTAAGATAGGGCTTACTGGCATCTGCTTTTTCCTTGGCTTTTCTGAGCTTTGAAGCTGCCACCAGCTGCATGGCCTTTGTGGTCTGCATGGTGGTTTCCACACTCTTTATCCGGAGCTTCACAGCCTTCATATTTGCAGCCATGTAGTTCCTCCTTTAAGCCTTTTTGCTGATAAAATCTGCTGTGTAAGCTTCAAGGGCGGACTTAAGCTTGTCATTGTCCGCATCCTCCAGCTTTCCGGTATTCCGGATGGCGTCCATTGCAGCCTTTCCGTCCGGAGAATTCTCAAGGAACTCGAAAAGTCCCTTTTCATACTCTTTGATGTCGGAAACATTAACATCGGCCAGGATGTTATTGATCACCGCATAGAGGATGGCGATCTGCTTCTCAACGGGAACAGGCTCGCTCTTGCCCTGCTTTAAGACTTCAACGATACGCTCTCCCTGAGCCAGACGGGACTTGGTATCCTCGTCCAGATCGGAACCGAACTGGGCGAAGCTCTGAAGCTCTCTGTACTGGGAATAAACCAGCTTCAGGGTACCCGCAACCTTCTTCATGGCCTTGATCTGGGCATTACCGCCCACTCGGGATACGGAGATACCGGGGTTAACGGCCGGCATGATACCTGAGTGGAAGAGCTCGGTCTCAAGGAAGATCTGTCCGTCTGTAATGGAGATAACGTTTGTAGGGATGTAGGCGGAAACGTCACCCGCCTGGGTCTCTATAATGGGAAGGGCCGTAAGGGAACCGCCGCCCTTTTCATCCGAAAGCTTGGCTGCACGCTCCAGAAGCCTTGAATGCAGATAGAAAACGTCTCCGGGATAAGCTTCACGCCCCGGGGGCCTTCTGATCAGCAGGGAAAGTGCTCTGTAAGCAACCGCATGCTTTGAAAGATCATCATAGATGATAAGGACATGCTTGCCCTTATTCATGAAATATTCACCCATGGCGCAGCCCGTATAGGGTGCTATGTACTGGAGGGGGCTGGGCTCTGAGGCGGTAGCTGCCACAACGATGGTGTAATCCATGGCGCCGCCGGCTTTCAGATCTGCCACGAGGGAAGTGACCGTAGACCTCTTCTGGCCTATTGCCACATAGATACAGATAACATCTCCGCCCTTCTGGTTTAAGATGGTATCCATTGCGATACTGGTCTTACCTGTCTGACGGTCGCCGATTATCAGCTCACGCTGACCCCTTCCGATGGGGATCATGGAGTCGATAGCCTTGATACCGGTCTGCAGGGGCTCCTTAACCGGCTGTCTGTCAATGATGCCGGGAGCGGGAGATTCCACGGGACGGTATTCGTTTGACTCAATAGGACCTGCCCCGTCTATGGGCTGGCCTATGGCGTTTACGACACGCCCGATCATTGCTTCACCTACGGGTACGGAAACCACCCTTCCGGTGCGCTTAACGGTCTGTCCTTCGCTGATACCTGTGTCCTCACCGAACAGAACTGCGGAGACCACAGTTTCTTCAAGGTTCTGGGCCATACCGAAGGTGCCGTTCTCAAATTCCAGAAGCTCTCCGGACATGCAGTTCAAAAGGCCGCTGACACGGGCGATACCGTCTCCTACAGTGAGGACCGAGCCGGTCTCGTTCTGTATGATGGCATTCTGATAGTTTTTGATCTGGCTCCGGATAACCTCGGAAATCTTTTCCGGTTTTAATTCCATAATCTGTATACCTCTTTCCTTTTACTACAGGACAATATCGTCCACTCTGCGCCTGAGCTCGTTTAAGCGGCCCTGAACGGAACCGTCATAGAGCTTGCCTTCCACCAGGACCTTGATGCCTCCAAGGAGCGCAGGGTCTTTTTTCTCTGTAAGCAGTACTTTCTTGCCTGTAATCTTTTCAAGCCTGGCAATAAGCGAAGCTTTCTCATCATCACTCAGATCCCCGGGGGTTATGGCGACAGCGTCACAGATGCCCTTGTCGTCATTATAAAGGGAGCGGTAAGTCTTAAAGCATGAACCGAATTCCCTTAAAAAGCCCTTTTCGGTAAGGATCTTTATGAAATTAAGGAGATAGGTGTCCACACTGTCCCCAAAGGCTTCGTCCAGGAGCTTCAGCCGCTCGTTCCGCGGTATTGAAGGCTCGGAGAGCAAACGGATATAGTCGGGATTATCATTGAAGAGATCCCGGACTGTCTCCATTTCATCGAGGATGGTCTGATCCAGTCCTTCCGCCTTTGCAAGATCGTAGAGGCTCTTACCATATATTTCCCCGGCTTTCGTCATGACGCTTCACCTACCTTGCTTATGAAGTCATCAATGAGCTTCCTGTGGTCAGCCTCGTTGATCTCTTTTTCAACAACTTTACCGGCGATATCAAGGGCAAGAGAGCTGATCTCATCCTTTGCCTCGTTGACAGCCTTTTTCTTTTCCTGCTCAATGTCAGCCTCAGCCCTGACCTTGATGTCATGAGCTTCGGTCTCGGCATCCTTTATCATCTTATCGGCAGTGACCTGCGCATCCTTCTTCGCATCGGAAATGATGCGGGCAGCCTCGGCTTTTGCCCCGTTCATGTGCCCTTCATATTCCTCGCGGATCTTGTCGGCATCCTCTTTGGCAGTCCTGGCGTCTTTTATCTCCTTATCGGTAAGAGCCTGTCTTTTTTCGAGAATGTCATTAACCGGCTTAAAAAGGAAGCGCTTGATAAGATACATCTGGATGAACAGGTTAAGGATCTGGGCTATGAAAGTCCAGGGTACTATTGTTACTAAATCCTGTGTTTCCATAGAATCTCACTTTCTTAAAGCTTACTGAAGGTAATTCATGAACATTCCGGGAGCAACGAAGATCAGAAGCAGTCCGGTAACGAAACCGTAGATACCTGTGGTCTCTGCAATGGCGCAGCCCAGCAGCATTGTACTGGTAACATCACCCTTGCATTCAGGCTGACGGCCTATGGCTTCAAGAGCTTTTGATACCGCATTACCTTCTCCGATACCGGGGCCGATACCTGCGATAAGAGCAGCGCCTGCACCAATGCCGCATCCGGCCAGTGCGATACCTCTTGCTAATAACTGAAAATCACCCATTACTGTTGTCCTCCTTATGTTTAGTGTAAATGTGATTTATTGTTTATCCTCCTTCAGGGTTTGCAATCGGGTGGAAACCGATTGCAAATCCGGCTTCGCCGGACAACTTCCTTTCAGGAAGTTGCCATATCGGGATAAAAAATCTGAATGGATTTTTTATCCCTCAGATGCGTTGGCGATATACATTATCGTCAGCATTGAGAAGATGAACGCCTGCATAACTCCCGTGAACCAGTCGAAATAGACCGAAAGGATCGCGGGGATACCCACATCCAGAATGGGGATATGGGCCAGAGTACCGTTGATATGTATCAGTATGGCGGATGAAGCCACCGCCAGGCTGGCGTAGATAAGACCGTTAATGACTATACCCGATAAGATGTTGCCGAAGTGACGGCAGGCCATGCTCACCGGGGTAGCAAGCTCCGACAGTATATTAAAGGGAGTCATAACGGCGATAGGCTCGGTAAAGCCCTTCATATAGCCCAGAACGCCGCCCGCCTTTATCTTTTCCATGGTGATCATTATGAAAACCACTATAGCCCAGGCAGCTTCCGTGGAAAGATCCGCGGTAGGGCTTCTTAAGCCCGTAAGGCTTATAAGATTTGAAATAACGCTGGTGGTAAAGAGTGCGGCAACGAAGGGAATGAGTTTGTCGAATTTTCTGGTTCCCGTGTTGTTCCGGACAAAATTATTTGCGGTCTCCACCAGCATTTCAGCTATGGCCTGTCTTTTGGTGATGTTTTCCACCCGCATGTTCCTTGTAAGGAAGATGCAGAGCAGGGTGATCACAGCCATAACTATCCAGCTGACGACCAGAGTCTCGTTGATGGTGAAATCACCGAGGACCGGGATTCCGGTGGGGATCCGGGCAAATATTCTGGCACCATTGATCTCTACATTCATCTTTGCTGAAATACCATCCTTTCCGATGTCATAAAGGCCATCTATTCAGAACCCTTATTAACACTTACCTGTCCTTTCCTTAAAGAAAGGATCCCCCGGCATTTGATGAGTATACTGGGGAAAAAGAGGGGGATAAGTCCGGCGGCTCCGTTAAATACGGGAAGGGCAAAAGCAAGCACCACCCAGATGAGCTGCAGGAGCATACGGTTCCTGTAGCTTACGGTCATAATGCTTCTGGCCTTTCCTTCATCCTCCGTGGATGCCACCTTCTGAACCGTAAGAGCCATCCAGAAGAAGTTGAAAACGGACACCAGACATCCCAAAATCCCGCTTATCAGTACTTTCGGCACAAAAGGGACTGAAAGCGGAGTAAACCTGTCCAGTAAAAAGAAGAGAAGCAGCATCAGCGCTGTCAGTATCAGGGAGCCTGCGGAGATAAATGCGGTCTCCTTTTTCACTGCTTCCTGTAATCTCATAAAAACAAAAGAACCTTTCTGGTCATCAAATATGGTGGTTATAGTAAACACCTTTTCTGCGCATCTTCCGGGAGGAGCTGCCCTCCTTTTTCTGCACATAAAGGTAAAATTTATATGCGGTCATAAACGAAGCGCCAATTCCCAGTATAAAACCGGGGATAAACACCCACGCTCCGGCTATCTGACGGGATACCAGAAAGTAGCAGAGAAAAGTACAGATCAAAAGGGGCATGATAAGGGAAAGGCCGAACTGGCCGACAAGAGCTATGTTATTTAAGATACGGAAACGCTCCCCTGCCTTATTATTATCCGAAATGACCATGTCCCCCGCTGGATTTCATCTGCCCTCCGATATCAGGCATCTGTATCATAGTATTTTAACTTATCGTATATTTTAAGTCAATGTGGTTGAGAACTTTCCTGGGTTGTTTTATTATAGAAAAGCTATGAAAGATACTCTTCTCAGGGCAGTGATATTCATAACATCCTTTGTGATATCCCTGTTTATCATAAGTTCATACTTAAACCGCGGCACCACGGACATGACGGTGGAGATGGAGGAAGCCACCCTTCCGGTGGTGGAGATCCTGGCAGACGGCCGTCCCATAAACCGGATGTTCGGCGTAAAGAGCAAGATGGAGCCGAACATGCTCCGGGGCACCTTAACCCCCCTGAATGAGGACAGGAGCTTAAATATCCATATCCGCAAGTTCGGGAATAACCTGAGGGAAGTGGCCTATGAGGTCCGTTCCCTGGATGCTTCGCGTCTTATTGAGGACACGGAGATCCTGGATTACAGGGAAGAGAAGGAGGATATGGAAGCAACCCTTCATATCAAGGACCTGATAGAGGACGGCAGGGAGTATATCCTCGGCATA
>JAFVEU010000153.1 GCA_017475845.1 Lachnospiraceae bacterium
ATATTTAACCCTAATGGGAACCCCCGCCTTCTTGTCGATCTTTTCCCGGTTCGTCTCCAGCACCTTCACCACGCCGGAGCCCACCGTTCCGTAACCCAAAACCGCTATATTGACCATAAAATGCTGCACCTTTCTTTTAACTTATCCGCAACTTTTCAGTATCCCTTAATTCCCGAAAAGTTATTCATCATCACCGTGCTGAACCATCTTGCCGCCGTTAGCCATCCACACCAGATACCCGTTTATAAAGGGATCCAGATTGCCGTTCAGCACGCTGTCAGCCTGGGCTATCTCCACGCCTGTACGGAGATCCTTTACCAGCTGGTAAGGCTGAAGGAAATAGGATCTTATCTGGGATCCCCAGGCATTATCCTTTACCTCTCCCCTGATCTCGTCAAGCTTTCCCTGGTTCTCCTCCATGGCGAGCATCAAAAGCTTTGACTTCAGCATCTGCATGGCCTTGTCCTTATTCTGGAACTGGGAACGCTCATTCTGACAGGTTACAACTATACCTGTGGGGAAGTGGGTGATCCTTATGGCGGAGGAAGTCTTATTGATATGCTGTCCGCCGGCTCCCGAGGAACGGTAGGTATCTATCCTTATGTCATCGGGCTTTATCTCCACATCTATATCGTCCTCTATATCCGGCATCACGTCCAGGGACACAAAGGAGGTCTGACGCTTTCCCTGTGCATTGAAGGGGCTTATGCGCACCAGACGGTGTACACCCTTTTCAGATTTCAGGTATCCGTAGGCATTTTCCCCGTTTATCTGGAAGGTACAGCTCTTTAATCCCGCTTCGTCCCCGTCCAGGGAATCCAGCACCTCCGTCTTGAAATCATGGGATTCGGCCCATTTGCTGTACATACGGAAGAGCATGCTGCACCAGTCGCAGGATTCCGTGCCTCCGGCTCCCGCATTGAGCCTTAATATCGCATTGCAGCTGTCATACTCTCCGGACAGCAGGGTCTTGAGCCTTATCTTTTCATAGTCGGACTTGAAGCTCTCGAATTCCTCCTTTATTTCGGAGGCCAGAGCCTCGTCGTTATCCTCGTTTGCCATATCTATAAGATCGAACATGTCATTGAACTGACTGTCCAGCTTCTTATAAATGGAGACATCCTCTTTCAGGCTTCCCAGCTCCTTGCTCTGCTTAGCGCTTTTTTCCGGATCATTCCAGAAATCCGGTTCTTCCATTCTGCGGTTCAGCTCGACTATCCTGTTTTCCTTGTTTTCCAGATCCAGGGATCTGTACAGGTCTTTTAAAGGCGTCCTGTATCCTTCCAGTTCCACCTTTAAATTGTCAAGTTCAAGCATTTTCCATACCACCCTTTTTCATATGACAGTTCTTATACTTTAACCCGCTGCCGCAGGGGCAGGGATCATTGGGGTATATCTTCTTATTGGTCCTCTTTTTGGGACCCTTCTTGACGGAATCGTCCTTATTGGTACCGGTGACCTTGGCCACCTGTTCTCTTTCCACCTTTTCTTCCACATGGACGTGCATGAGAAGGCGTACCGTGTCCTCTTTTATGCCCGCAGTCATCTGGTCGAACATCTCAAAGCCCGCAGTCCTGTATTCCACAACAGGGTCCCTCTGTCCAAAGGCCTGCAGTCCTATACCCTGACGGAGCTGTTCCATATCGTCTATGTGGTCCATCCACTTTCTGTCAATGACCTTTAGGAGGATTACTCTCTCTATCTCACGGAGCATCTCCGGCTGGGGGAACTCCGCTTCCTTGTCCTCGTAGATTTTAACCGCCTTTTCCTTAAGCATTTGCTTTAATTCAGCGGCGCTCTTATTCCTGACATCCGGAGTCCTTATATGCTCCATGGGGATAATGGGAAGCAGGAGCTGGTTCAATCCGGGAAGATCCCAGTCATCCGTCTTCTGATCCTCTCCTATGGTCATATCCACGGCGTTCTCGGTGATATCCGTGATCATGCCGTAGATGGAATCCCGCATATTCTCGCCGTCCAGAACCTTCCGTCTCTCGTCATAGATTATCTCTCTCTGGTCATTATTGACCGCGTCATAATCCAAAAGGTTCTTTCTTATGCCGAAGTTATTCTCCTCTATCTTCATCTGGGCTTTCTCAATGGCCCTGGTGAGCATGTTGTGCTCTATCTGCTCGCCTTCCGGCACATTAAGGGCCTCAAAGACCGCCATAAGCCTGTCGGAGCCGAATAACCTCATAAGGTCGTCCTCCAGGGAGATATAGAACCTGGAAGCACCGGGATCCCCCTGTCGTCCGGATCGTCCGCGGAGCTGGTTATCTATACGTCTGGCCTCATGCCTCTCTGTACCTATTATCATAAGGCCCCCGGCCTCCCTGGATTCGGGATCCAGCTTGATATCGGTACCACGGCCCGCCATGTTTGTGGCAATGGTGACAGCACCGTGCTCACCCGCATGGGAAACTATCTCCGCTTCCATCTCATGGAACTTTGCGTTCAGCACGCTGTGCTTTATGCCTCTCTTATTAAGGAGAGCCGAAAGCTCCTCGGAAGCCTCTATGGTGATGGTACCCACAAGAATGGGCTGTCCCGTGGCATGTACCCTTTCTATCTCGTCGCAGATGGCCGTGAGCTTTTCCCTTCTGGTCTTAAATACCGCGTCCTGCAGATCCTTTCTCTGTACCGGTCTGTTGGTGGGAATGGTGATGACATCCATGCTGTAGATCTCACGGAATTCTCTTTCCTCCGTAAGAGCAGTACCTGTCATGCCGGCCTTCTTATTGAATTTATTGAAAAAGTTCTGGAAGGTTATGGTGGCAAGAGTCTTGCTCTCCCTCTTTACCTTCACGTGTTCCTTGGCTTCTATGGCCTGGTGCAGTCCGTCGGAATAACGTCTTCCCGGCATGATACGTCCGGTAAATTCGTCAACTATCAGGATCTGGTCATCCTTTACCACATAGTCCTTATCCTTGTGCATAAGGTTATTGGCCCGGAGGGCCAGGATGATACAGTGCTGGATCTCCAGATTCTCCGGATCTGCCAGGTTCTCAATGTGGAAGAACTGCTCAACCTTTTTAACACCCTGTTCCGTAAGGTTAACTATCTTATCCTTTTCATTTACGATAAAGTCTCCGGTCTCCTCTATCTCCACACCCATGATGGCATCCATCTTGCTGAGCTCATCACTGCTTGCTTCACCTCTCTGCATCTGGTGTGCAAGGATCTCGCAGGCCTCATACATCTTGGTGGATTTACCGCTCTGTCCGGAAATGATAAGGGGCGTACGGGCTTCGTCTATAAGAATGGAGTCCACCTCGTCGATGATGGCGTAGTTTAAGTCCCTTAAGACCAGCTGGTTCTTATAGATCGCCATGTTGTCCCTTAAGTAATCAAACCCCAGCTCATTATTTGTCACATAGGTGATGTCGCAGGCATAGGACTTCTGCCTCTCGGCGCTGGTCATGCCATTCTGGATGAGTCCCACAGTGAGTCCCAAAAACTCATGGACCTGCCCCATCTGCTCCGCGTCACGCTTTGCCAGATAGTCGTTTACAGTCACAACGAAAACACCCTTTCCCTCCAGGGCGTTTAAGTATGAGGGAAGTGTAGCCACCAGGGTCTTACCTTCACCTGTACGCATTTCCGCGATACGCCCCTGATGAAGGATGATACCGCCGATGAGCTGTACAGGGAAATGCTCCATGTTAAGCACCCTTTTAGCGGCCTCCCTGACGGTGGCGTAAGCCTCCGGAAGTATATCATCCAGAGTCTTCCCTTCTTCCAGGGCTTTACGGAATTTTCCGGTCTGGGCCTTCAATTCCTCATCGCTCATTGCTCCCATCCTGTCCTGCATGGACAGGATCTCGTCCACAATGGGCATAATCTTCTTTAATTCCCTTTCACTGTGGGTTCCGAAGATCTTTTCGATAATACTCATTTATAGATCTTTGCCTCTTCTTCTTTGTTTATGACACGGAGAGCGCCCTGTGCCAGGGCCAGAAGCTCATCCTCTCCCTTGTAGATGGTAACGGGGGCGATAAATCCAACCCTCTCCTTTATGCCGTCGGTGATATAGCTCTCATAGGAGATACCTCCGGTAAGGATTATCTGATCCACATGGCCCTTAAGGACTGTGGCCATGGCTCCGATATTCTTGGCTATCTGATAGATAAAGGCGTCTATCACCAGCTTTGCCTTCTCATCCCCCTCATCCTTCATCTTTTCGCACTGCTGCATATCGTTGCACTTAAGGTAGGAGTTGAGTCCGCCTCCTCCGACTAGCATCTTACGCACTTCCGCCTCCGTGTATTTTCCGGAGAAGCAGAGCTTTACAAGAGGTCCCACGGGAAGTCCCCCTGCTCTTTCGGGGGAGAATGCACCGTCTCCGTCAAGGGCGTTGAACACGTCAACTATACGGCCGTTGTGATGGGCTCCGCAGGATACTCCTCCTCCCATATGGACCACGATAAGGTCCAGCTCGTCATATTTCTTTCCGATCTCCTTGGCATAGCGTCTGGCCATGGCCTTCTGGTTTAAGGGATGGGAAATGGCAGTCCTCTCAATGGCCTCGCAGCCGGAAATCCTTGCTATGGGCTCCATCTCGTCAACTGCAACCGGATCCACGATGTAGGCTTCCACACCGATCTCCTTTCCGATCTCACGGGCAAGAAGTCCGCCTAAATTGCTGGCATGCTGTCCCTGTACTCCTATCTCCAGATCACGCTCCAGAGCGTCATTTACCACATAGGTGCCGCCTGATACCGGCTTTACGAGACCGCCGCGGCCTACACAGACATCAAGTGATTTTATGTCAAAATTCTGCTCCTTAAGGAAATCCAGGATGATATTCTTCCTGAAATCCTTCTGGGCGATTATGGAATCGTATTTTGCGATCTCCTCATTTGAATGACGCAGAGTCTTGTCAAAGAGCATGTTCTCGTCTTCAAAGACTGCGATCTTTGTGGATGTGGAACCGGGATTGATGATAAGTGATTTAATAGCCATGGTCTGCCTCCTTATTTCTGCTTTCTGAGATGTTCTGCTACTACGGATGCCAGGGCAATGGAATTAACCTTTGTCTCGGCGCTGTCGGAACGGCTGGTAAGTATGGCCGGAGCCTTGGTTCCGGTTAAGATGCATCCGTTCTTGAACTCTGTGGTATGGACTATGAACTTATATGCTATATTACCTGCATGGATATCGGGGAAGAGAAGTATGTCCGCATCTCCCTGTATCTTTCTGTCGGTTGCCCCCTTATGGATGGCAGCCTCGGGGAAGATGGCCAGATCGGCGCTTAAAGGACCGTCAACTATGCAGTTCTTTATCTTGCCTTCCTCATTCATCTTTGTGAGCTCTGCAGCCTCCACCGTTACCGGCATCTTCGGGTTTACCACCTCCACTGCCGCAAGGGGAGCCACCTTGGGGTTCATGATACCGCAGGCTTCACACACATCAACGGTATTCTCAATGATGCTCACCTTTTCCTCAAGGGTGGGATAGGTCATAAAGGCCACATCCGTAAGGAAGAGGAGCTGCTTTATCCCCTTTATCTCAAAAACGCACACATGGGAAAGGGTCTTTCCCGTGCGGAGGCCCACTTCCTTATCCAGTATGCTCTTAAGGAAATCCTTTGTCTGAAGGAGTCCCTTCATATACATCTCGGCTTCGCCGTCATGCACCAGTTTGACCGCCTGATGTGCGGCTTCAATGGGATCCTTTATGTCAACGATCTCATACTTATCCAGCTCCATATCAAGCTTTTTGCCGATCTCCGTGATCTTATCGGCGTCTCCCACCAGAATGGCGTTTGCAATGCCCTCTCTCCTGGCCTTTCTCACCGCCTCAAGGACGTTCTCATCCTCTGCCGCGGCAACGGCCAGCTTCTTCATGGGTATGGACTTTACCTGTGCTATGATGTCATCAAAATGCTTACTCATCAGATCTCTTCTCCTTTATAAATACTTTGATCATTCGGGAATAAACCAAGATATATAATTTACCTGTCATAAAGTCCCTCCCCTGCAGAAAGGCACTCCTGCCGTAGAGGAGGGCTTCAGACCCTTAAATGACAAAATAACACTTCTACGTGTCTTTGTCAAAAAAAATACTGCATCTCTTAAGGCCCTCTTCCGCTCCCTTAAAGCCGCCTGCCTTCCTGTAAAAGGTACAGGCTTTTTCCCTGTCCCCCGTCACCTCGGAAATGACTCCCGCATTGTACCAGGCCATAAAGGAGGAGGTGCCCTCCGTATTGGATCTGTCCAGGGTGGTACAGTAAATGAAGGTGTCCCTTGCTTCCGTGAAGGCTGCGGTGTTCATAAGGAGCAGTGCATAGAGGAACATGAAATCGGCATTTTTCCTGTATCTCTCCTCTTCACTGAAGGGCTTAAGGAGCTTCAGCCCTTCCGCCGCCCTGCCCGTATCCAAAAGGGCATAGCCGGTGAGACAAAGGAGATCCTCCATGTATTCCATGTCCGGATCCGGTTTAAGCTCCAGACATTTAAGAAATTCCGAAGCCGCCTTTTCCTTTTCCGAAGAAACATAATAAGTTTTCCCCAGCTGATAGATAAGATAGGGGTCATCCCCCTTTTCCCGGATCTCTTCAATAAGAAGCCCTGCGTTTCTCAAGGCCTTTTCCTTTTTCTCGGAAGGACTCAGATCATAGCCGTCATGAAAGATATGTATATCGGTCCTGAAGGTCTTATATCCCTTTCCGGAAACAGCGGTGACCTGCTCATGTATCCTGCCTTCATATCTGAAGAGCCTTCTGTCAAAGATCCTGTTTATCCACTCCTCATAATGTACCTTAAGGCCCCGGGGATCCTCGTAGCTGTTATCCCTCTTTATCCTGCCCACCGCCTCCGGATACCTTCTTATCAGATCAAAAAGCTCTCCGTAAACCTTTTTCTGTCCCTTTAACAGGTATTCGTCACTGTCAAGGATAAGCACCGTGTCGTTCTTCGCCCTGTCTATGGCGGCATTTTTGGCCGCCGCAAAATCGCCGCACCACTGAAATTCACCGATATTGTCGTTATATATCCCTGCCTTTTTCAGGCTGTCATCCCTGCTTCCGGTATCCAGAAGGGATATGTCCGCTCCCGGCAGACACTCCTTAACGGCTTCAAGGCATTTCTTAAGTTTCCGGCACTGATCCCTGGTAATGATACAGACCGACAGATTCTTAAAGCTCGTTTCCCACATTGGCTGCAAATTCCCTGACTATCTCTTCAAAACCGCCCATGTTGCTGTCATTTACCCTGTATTCCATGAGCCTTTCGGTATATTTTAAGCTCCGCATCTGCTGAAGGACAGGATTGTCCCTGAAATCCGGGAAAAAGGCCCTCAGTGTTTCCTGCATGGACTCCACGGTGGATGCATCATATTTAAGTCCTCTGGGAATGTTTATCAGAAAGGATCTGTTGAAATAATTCTGAACGAAGAGAGCCTCGCACACCACCTTCTCCCTGGCGAGATATCCTCCCTCCTTTAATACCCCGTAAAGCATGAACCAGGTTTTGGCGTTGTCATCCCTGTGTTCCGTTTTCTGAGCCAGGTTGAATACGGTGCTCTCGTGGTTCTCAAAATATCTGTGGAGCTCTTCGTAGAGGATATAGTATCTTCCGGCGGAGAGAAAGGCCGGAATGGTAAAGAGGCTTTCCTCGTCAAACACTCCTTCGGCAAACTTAAGGGAGTGCTTTTCCACAAAGCTTCTTTTATACATCTTGTCCCAGCACCCTCTCATGGTACGGCCGCTGAAAAGAAGGTTTATAAGATCTGCGCTTCCTGAGATCTTTAAGAATTCATTCCTTCTGCCCATATCATATGAAAGATCATCTTCCGAAAAGGAAGTGGCG
The DNA here is from genome assembly GCA_017475845.1 of Lachnospiraceae bacterium. Classification (GTDB taxonomy): domain Bacteria; phylum Bacillota; class Clostridia; order Lachnospirales; family Lachnospiraceae; genus NK4A144. Next base: position 7,809 of record JAFVEU010000153.1, read on the forward strand.
TTGCGGGAGAAATAGCCGGTGATGTCCGCATTGCTCTTAACCGCCCTCTCATATATATGCTCCAGAGCCATGGGAAGGAGCCAGTCATCCGCATCCAGAAAAGCTATATACTCTCCGGTAGCGTAGGAAATGGCTATATTTCTGGCAGCCCCCTGCATAACGTTGCTCTGCAAGGGGATAAGGGCTATGCTCTCCGGGTATTTCTTCTCCCATTCCCCCGCCTTTTCAAGGCTTTTATCCGCTGAGCAGTCATCCACTGCCAGTATCTCAAGCTGCTCTATGCCTATGGTCTGGTTCACCAGGGAGGAAAAGCACCTGTCAATATATTTTTCGGCATTGTATACCGGTACTATAACAGATATCTTCTTCATCAGATGCCGCCGTAATTCTCCCTGCAGATCTCGTCCCACTTTTCGTTGTATTCGTCTATATTGCTTTCATCCACCTTCACCTCTATGAGCTTCATGGGCTTTGCATAGAGCTTCATTCCCATAAGGGTCTTATTCTTAAGGTAGTCCGGGAAGAGCTCGTGGACCGTATCCTGCATGATGTTCACGGTCTCCACGTCATATCTTATCCCTCTGGAGGCCGCAAAGACAAAGGAACGTATATAGTAATTGATAACGAAAAACCACTCCACCAGCTCATGCTGGGCTTCAAGGGAGCCGTCCTCCTTAAGCACCTCATAGGTAGCCATCCAGGTCTTTGCGTTGTCGTCCCGCCTTTTTAAGTCTATCATCAGGTTATAGGTGGAGCTTATGGAATTCTGGAAGTATCTGTGAAGGTACTCATTCAGCTCGTATAAGCGTCTCATATGCATGTATGCGGGAGTGGTGAAAAGGCTTTCCTCGTCAAAGACTCCCTCCGCAAACTTAAGCTTATGCTCCAGCACAAATTCGCGGAGAAACAGCTTATCCCAGCATCCCCTGAGTAAGGGCGACCCGCCGTGGGCGAAATAGTGAAGCCTCTGCTCATCATTTTCCAGAACGATCATCCTGTCCTTCTTATCGCTTCTGGTATTCGGATCATCATTTGAGGGATCCCCGTAAACCTTTTTCGAGAGATAGTTTACTATCTCCGCCCCGTTCTGTTTTGCTGCCCTGTAAACCTTCTCAAGAGCTGAGGGCACAAGCCAGTCATCCGCATCCAGATATGCGATATATTCCCCGTGACAGTAATCAAGGGCGATATTCCTTGCAGCCCCCTGCATCACATTCTTTTCAAGGGGGATCACACAGATATTGTCGGGATACTTCATCTCCCATAAAAGGAGCTTCCCCAGAGTCGCATCCTTTGATGCGTCATTTACAAGGATGATCTCCAGATTTCCGATGCCTATTGTCTGCTTCTCCAGTGACTCCATGCACCTGTCGATGAACATGCTCACATTGTAGCAGGGAATGATAACGCTGATCTTAATCATAAAAAACCGCCTCCATGGTATAAGATTATAACACAGAAACGGTTGTTTTATACTATATGTTTGATAATACCCGTGCGCCGGCCGTCACGCAGCAGCCTTCCGGATCTTAGAACCAAAAAAGTCAGTTGTTCTGCTTCATGGACTTGATGGGGATATTGGCGTAAAGAGCGGGAACGGTGGAACCCTTTGCCCTGTCTTCGCCTTCCGCATCCACCTGGGTTATCTTTATATCCAGTCCCTCCTGATCTATCTCCACATACTTTGCAAGAACCTGGATGATATCGTTCTTTATCCTCTCCATTATCTCCGGATTAACGGCACTCCTGTCGGAGACGAGCACCATCTTCAGCCGGTCCTTCGCAATCTCGCTGGTATTTTTCTTCCTGAACAGATCTATAAATCTCATGGTGTAGCGGCCTCCTTCATCAACCCTTAAACAATTCGCCTATCTTTGCAAAAAAGCCCTTCTTTGCTTCCAGGTTAAGGAAGGGAACATCCTCTCCCATGATCCTTTTACAGATATTCATATAGGACTGTCCCACAAGAGTATCCTCGCCTGCAAGAGGTGTACCGGTATTGGTGGAGACCACGATCTTCTCGTCATAGGGAACCACCCCTATAAGATCTATGGAAAGAACCTCCACAACGTCCTCGGCAGTCATCATGTTTCCGTGCTTCACCATATCCACATTAAGCCTGTTTACGATAAGGCGGATGTTCTTTATCTCATTGGCCTCCAGAAGACCTATGATACGGTCTGCATCGCGGACAGCGGAAACCTCCGGTGTTGTGACCACAAGAGCCCTGTCGGCAGCGGCAATGGCATTTTTGAAGCCCTGCTCTATACCTGCGGGACAGTCAAGGATTATGTAGTCAAAATCCTTTCTGAGCTCCTCCACCAGTTCCCTCATCTGATCGGGGGTGACAGCATCCTTGTCCCTGGTCTGTGCTGCGGGAAGGAGATAGAGTCCGTCGGTCTTCTTATCCTTGATAAGAGCCTGGGATATCTTGCAGTTTCCGTCCACCACATCCACCAGATTGTAGACTATCCTGTTCTCCAGTCCCAGAACAACGTCCAGATTCCTTAAGCCTATATCCGTATCAACCAGAACCACCTTTTTATCCAGCTTTGAAAGTCCGGTTCCCAGGTTGGCTGTTGTAGTGGTCTTTCCCACTCCTCCTTTTCCGGAAGTCACAACTATTACTTCTGCCATTATGTATTACTCCTTTCGACAACTTATAGAACATTTTCCGATCCGGCGTCGGGAAACCTATGACTTATCATTAAGAAAAGCGCAGTTTTCCAGAAATTCCCTGTCATAAGGCTTGATTATGATATGTCCGTCGGTGATCTCCGCCACCTCGGGACCGTTATCCACATGACGCACGGAATTGCTTAAGCCCGTTTTTGAGAAATCCACCGGATCCTGATCCTCGGAGATAGCCAGGGAATCGGCGATCCTTATCTGCAGCGGATCCATGTTGAGAGCCATTACAAATGCCGTGCTGTCACCGTAAACCCCTGCCCCTGCAATGCCCGTAAGTGTTCCGATAACGAAGACGCTTCCACCCGCGGAAACGCTGGCTCCGTTCTTCACATCTCCCAGGATTATAAGGCTCTGCTCAGCTTCATAGCTCATACCTGAACGAAGGGATCCTATGTGTATCTCGGCATTCCTTCCGTCCACTCCCGTAAGGCTGCTGATCTTCTCCTTTAACTTCTGGTTTTCTTCGGTGAGTTCATCTATCTTCTTATCCTTTTCGGCATCGGATACAGCGTTTTCCTTCTTTATGCCTTCATTGAGCTTTTCATCCAGCTCCTTGTTTTCCGTGATAACGGCATTGATCCTGAGCTTGGTCTTTTCCTTTATGACATCCAGGATCTTCCCGGTCTCTTCCTCGGAAAGATTTCTTCCCTCCACCTTCAGCACTATCCTGGAGGTTCCGAAAAAAGATGCGGCCGATTCAAACTTTCCGGAGATCTGCGGCAGCAGCTCATCAAAGGACGGTCCCTCGTTCAGCTTAAGGACTATACCTGACTTCACTCCTTTAATCGTTACGTTCTGTTCCATAATCCACCTGTTATCCTTTTCGATTACAACAAGTCAATACCGGACTTTTATAAAAAACCCGACACGCCTCAATATAATACACTATCCTTCTGATTTTTTAAAGTAACAATTTATGTAACTGTAACTGCTCAGAGCAGTCACCTGCTTTTTGGTTTAATATCCCCCGGTGAAGCGTCTCATCCTCTCCACCTGGTCGTTCATCCGCTTCATGGTAGCGGAATAAAGGGCTTCCGCGCTTCCGCATTCGGAATAGGCCGCATAACCAGCCGAAGTGTAGATGGTGCATGGCCTGCCGTCCACTTCTCTTATGCTTCTTATTTCATTGCTGATATTCTGCATAAGGGAAGGACCTTCCTCCTTCTTTTCAACCTGCCGCACGATAAGGAAGAGATTGTTCCCGGGCCTGCCGATCACGGCGGTGTTCCCCGCCATCCTTAAAAGCCGCTCTGAGATCACCTTCATTATCCTGTCCATATGCTCTTTCCCGAACTCCTCCCTGATATCCCTGTAATCGTGGATATGTATGGCTATCATGGCGAAATCCATGTTGTTCTCTTCATATGCCTCCCTATAGGAAGCAACGGATTCCATGAGACCCCGGATATTTAATACTCCGGTAACGGGATCGGTAATGGATGCATTCCTTGCGTTTTCATAGCGGGATGTCCTTTCTGTCACGTCCCTGAAGTAACCCACCAGGCCCACTATGTTTCCGTTCTTGTGAATGGGTGCCTTATTTACGATGATATCCCTGTTCTCACCTTTTGCTATGCATTTCCCCACAACATAATTAATGACCTCGCCGGAGCCTATGACCCTTTCTTCATCCGTCTTAAAGGGAACGGGATCCACATGCCAGTTCATGTCCTCATCCGTTTTTCCGATGACCTCGGCCTCGGACTCAAAGCCGTAATAATCAAGGAAGGTTTTATTGACACCTAAGAACCTTCTTTCCCTGTCCTTCCAGAAAATACCCACGGGAAGGGATTCCACGGCACTCCTCCACAGATCCTCGTCTTCAATGACATCATCCCCGTGTTCCCCGTTATCCACCCCGGTGGATACTATGGAACTCAATTCCATAAGGAGGGCCAGCTGCTTTTCATCCACATTCATTATGCAGTTAAGAAACCTCTTCTCCCCGTCATGGCTCCGTTCCATGATGATGAACTGTTCCTTCCAGGCATAGTTCCCGTTTTCGGTCCTGAAGCGGAAACAGCCGGAGATAAAGCTCCTCCCCGAATTCCTGATCCTCTCCCTTATGGTCTTCGGATCGATGAACTGCCTGTATCTCTCCCTGTCCTCGGGGTATATCTCCTGTTTGATATAAGCTGCCACATTGGCGGAATAGGAATTGCCCTCGTACTGTCCCACGTATTCCGTATCCTTATAGAGAGTGGTCACCAGGTCCTTATCCTGGTCAAAGAGCGCTACCCTGTCAAATATGGAGAACACTCCGTCCAGCGCGTCATTTATCTTCTCCAGATGGTTTACCCTGGAATCCATGGAGAGGTTAATGAGCTCCGCTTCGCAGGCATCCTTCTTTCCCGTCCCCACCAGATAGTTGACCTTTCCTATGCAGTAGTCTCCGTTCCAGACAAAATCAATGACCTGCTCCTTCTTTTTCTCCCTGGCCCTCTTTAACATATTGGCGAACTTGAAATTGACATTGTACTCCTGATCGTTGCAGAGCCTGTCAAGGAAATCAAAGGTGTTTATATCCAGACTGTTCAGATTCATCCGGAACCGGTCATTGATATAAAGGAAGCGCATGCTCTTATTGCTGTACTCAATAAGGGCATAGGGGGTATTGCTCTTTTCCCTGACGTCTATCCTTCCCAGTATATCGTAATACTCCTTTTCTCCAAGAGACTCCGCCGAGAGTCCCTTTTCCCTGAGGAAGGGAACCAGATCCCAGTAAAACATGGGCTTTCCAAAATAGAAGCCCTGCATCTTTTCACAGCCCGCCCTGTTTAAGAAGTCTATCTGCTCCCGGGTCTCCACTCCCTCTGCAGTAGAGGTAAGGTTAAGGGATTTTGCCATGGAACAGAGATATTCTATGATCTTTTTCGACCTGTCATCATCCCCCCATAAAAGCCTCATATCTATCTTCAGCTCGTCAAAAGCGTAGTCCTTCAGAATGTTTATGGAGGAGTGGCCGCTTCCGAAATCGTCCATGACGATATCGTACCCCTCTTCGTGAAGCTGGTTTATCTTATTCTTTATAAGCTCCCTGTCGTGGGATATGAGCCTCTCATTTATCTCCACCCTTATCATCTGGCGGGGGATCCTGTTTTCCTCCACCTCTTTGTTTAATATGGAGATTATGTCGCAGAGCTCGAAATCCAGCCATGAAAGATTGAAGGAAATGGGTGTAAGGGGATCTTTTCTGCCGGCGCAGTGGTTATAGTGGGCACATACCTTCTTTATCACAAAGCTGTCCAGCTTGTAGATAAGCTTGTATTCTTCAAGCACCGGGATAAACTGTTCCGGCATCATAAGACCGTATACCGGATCATCCCAGCGGGCAAGGGCTTCCTTGCCGCAGACCTCCCCGGTCATGGCCCTGATTATCGGCTGGTAATAGATCTTTATATCTTCCTTTTCTATGGCCTCATCTATGTGCTCGGTAACGTACCTTCTGATATCAACAATATCACCCATTTATCTTCTCCTGTGGTTTTAAGTGCCTATTCCGGAACATGCGCCATGCGCACAAAAAAAAGCAGTAAACTGCTTTAGTTTACTGCTTTTCCGCGAGTTTGACAAGATGCAGGGAGCCTTAACCTGCCGTAAATATGGAGGGAGCCTTAACCTGCCGTAAATCTCACATGCCACCAGATATTCTTCTTTCCCGGATCATCTCTGGCCCAGTTATCCTCTGCGCATGAAAGAGTCCCAGAGGAAGCGGGTGCATAATGTGAGCTTATGAGTTCATAGTTGCCATGACCCCAGAAATCGTCACCGACCTCATCGCTTCCCACATACCAGGTGATGTCAGAGTAGTAGTTTTTCGGATCCGGAATAGCTCCGGATATGGCTTCCAGGTAGACAGTGCTTCCGGGTTTTATCTCAATGGATCCGCTGCTCTTATAGGGATCGGTATAGACTATATTTCCGTCGGCATCGGTGTACTTTATCCTCTTCCACCCGGCTGTTGAAGCCGATCCGGAATTTCCTCCAAGGAAGGACCCCAGCTTCGCTAAAGGAGAGCTCCATCTAAGAACGTATGCATATAAGGTCCACCGGGCATACAGAGTCCGGTTTGATGTGATGGTCACCTTTGTGCCGGAGCTTATCTGGGATCCTCCGGCGTTGTCTGTAAACCAGCCCCCAAACTTATATCCCAGTCTTGAGGGTGTCGGCAGAGTTCCGTATGTTCCGTTATAGGTAACCTCGACCTGTGAAACAGGGCAGGATCCTCCGTTGGCGTTGAAGGTCACCTTGTACTTATTTGCGCTCCAGTGGGCATAAAGCGTCTGGGCGGAGGTTATGGACACCACTGTGGATGCGGTGATCTGGCTGCGGCCGCTTGAAGCGGTATACCATCCTGCAATGGTGTAACCTGTATATGAGGGTGTGGGCAGAGTGCCGTATTTTGCCCCATAGGTCACATTCATGGAACCGGTGGAACAGGCTCCCCCGTTGCCGTTAAAGTTGACCTTATAGCTGTTTACAGTCCATCTGGCATACAGCTTTTCATTGGATAAAATGCTCACTACAGTGTCCGCCGTTCTCTGGCTTCCGCCGGTTGTAGCTGTATACCACCCGGCAAAGCTGTGTCCGGTCCTTGTGGCTGCAGGCAGTGTCCCGTACTTTTCGCCATAGACCACCGTCTTGCTGCCTGTGCTGCAGCTGCCTCCGTTGGCATCAAAAGTAAGATTATAGCTGTTCACTTCCCACCGGGCGTAAAGGGTCTGGTCTGCAGTGATAGAAACCGTTGTGGTGGGCTGTACGGCTTCCCCTCCGTCGGTCTTTGTATACCACCCCTTAAACGTATATCCGTTCTTCTGCGGTTTAGGAAGGGTTCCGTAGGTGGAATCATATCTCACCTCAGCCCTGTAGGTCTGGCAGCTTCCCCCTCTGGCGTCGAAGGTCACGTTATAGCTGTTTGCCTTCCACATGGCGTAAAGGGTTTCATCACTGTCTATATTCACCCTTTCCTCAGGCCTTATGGCCGTATCCTTCGGATCCGGCAGAGACCAGCCCTCAAAGCTGTAGCCTCTTCTCTCCGGTACCGGAAGAGTGCCGTATTTTTCCCCGAAGGGCACGGTCATCTCTGTTTCTTCAAGGCTCCCTCCGTTACCGTTAAAGGTGAGAATTATCTCCTTTGGCTCCCAGAGGGCGCTGAGGGTTACATCACCGGAAAGCTCTACTGTGGTGGAGGATGTGATCTGTAAATAACCCGGGTCCCCCATAAACCATCCCCTGAAGTTATATCCCCTCTTTACCGGAACCGGAAGTATGCCGTAGTCTGCGCCGTAGGTCACGGTCTTTTCTCCGGTATTGCAGCTTCCGCCTGCGGCATTGAAGGATACCGTATATCTCTTTGCCTTCCAGCGGGCATATAATTCCGTATCCTTTTCTATCCCGAAGCTCTCATATACCTCTGTGCCGCCTTCGGGAGAGGTGTACCAGCCTTCAAAGTCATAGTGCTCCTTTTCGGGAACAGGCATATCCCCGGTAAGCTCACCGTATTCAATGCGCCTCACCCTTTCCTTAAGCTCTCCGCCGCAGGCATCAAAGGTGAGCTCATATATCTTCGGAGTCCAGTGTGCTAGCAGGCTTATATCCTCAACCACTGCATTGTTAAAATCATATATAAACCCGTCCTTATACCACTTATCAAAATCATAGTGTTCCTTTTCAGGCGTGTCGGGTTCCGTTGCCTTTCCGGTGTATCTGACCTTCTGCTCCGGAACCCTGCTGCCTCCGTCGGGATCGAAGCTTACGGTACATACCCCGGGCTTTTCCGGATCCGCGGGATTTCCCGGGATCCCCCGGTCTCCGCTGCCGTTTTCGTTTCCGGTTTCACTTCCGTTGCCGGTTTCACTTCCGCTTTCGCTTTCGCTTCCGTTCCCGCTGCCGCTTCCGTTCCCGTTCTCACTTCCGTTTCCGTTATCATTCCCGGTCCCGTTACCGCTGCCGTTTCCGCTTCCGTTGCCGCTCCCGCTTTCGCTTCCGCTTCCGTTCCCGCTGCCGCTTCCGTTTCCGCTCCCGTTTCCGTTTTCGCTCCCGTTTCCGTTCCAGGTCTCATTTCCGTCCCCGGGATAGAGCCCGTTTTCCGGAAGGGGGTTGTCATCAATGATATCGTTATCCGAGGGGCTTCCGGTTTTCCCGTTCTCCTTCCCGGAGATCAGCCCGGTACGGGGATCATAGAAAACATATATATATGAATTCCCGTTTATATTATCCACTATCTGCTTCTTTATCACGGAGCTTCCGGGAGAGAGGGTACTCTCATTACCCACCGTCACATTTATCGTAAGCTTCTTCCCGGCAGTATTTGTGCATAATCTGGCATTACCGGGAGAATCGGCGTAAATAACCCCGTAGGCGTCAACTGCCGCCACAAAAGGCGCAGAGGATCTCCAGACCGTACTCTCATGGTTCTTCGGAAAAAATATAAAAAACTTTTCACCCGTTTTCATCTTCAGGGCATACTGGTTATCCCTTCCTGTCTCGAAAAGCCCCGTCCCCGTTTCAGGCATGGGATCATTTCCGTAAACACGTACCTTCCTTCCCGTTTCATCGCTGATAAGATACATTCCCGGGGAAGTGACCTTTACCTTTCCGTCTTTTACACTTACGGAATTTCCGGAATCCTTCCACTGTGATCTCCCTGCTCCGGAAAGAGGTATCTTTTTTTCCTTTGCAACGGGAGCATCCATCAATACGGTTGCGCCCTTTTTTTCACTTACCCTTACGGACACCCTGTATCTCTTTCCTCCGGAAACGGCATAGACCTTTGTACTGCCCACACCTGTGGCGAATATCTTTCCTTCATACACCTGGGCTATATTCCCGTTCTGGCTGATCCAGGACAGCTTCTGTCCCTCACCCAGTCCGTTTACCGATACCTTGGCCGTATCTCCCGTTGAAAGACTTATCTTTGTATGAGACAGCTTGGGCTCAGCCACGGTTATCCTGTGCTTTGCACCGTACATGGTGATCTCCGCGGTACCTGCTCTTTTTGCCTTGACCACTCCCTTGCTGTTTACGGCAAGTATCTTCTTGTCTGAAGAAGAGGCTCCCGCACCGGCGAACCATTTCTGTCCCTTTACCATCCCGTAGCTCCCGTCCTTTAACAGGGATGGAATATGCTCCACCCCTGATGCGGCCGGAATGATATTTCCGCTCACCACTCTTTCCACGCTGTTCACGCTGTTCACTTCACTTGTGGTCTCCGGCATATCCTCTGCCTCATGCAGATCGCCGGATCCGCTGATAAGAGCCGCCGTATCGGACAGCGAAGATACGACTGTCTCTGAAGCCCATATCACTGCGGGCATGCTGACAATGAGACACAGCACGATCAGCAGGCATGACAGTATGCTGTTTTTCTTTTTTACCATAAAAAATCTCCTCCTTATCCGGGACATCCGAAAGCGGATCCTACTGTCCCGCCTTTTTCAGATAGACCTGTCCCCTGGGAGGAATATCAAAATACAGTAAAATTCACCCGTGATCCCGTATTTATCATTCATGTGGAATCTCTGCAAAAAGAACTTTTGCAGATCAATGAAAAATAGAATTATCTTTTCAGTTCCCCTTTGGCGGGAACGGAGAACTGATGTGAGAAAGAAAATATCATACTCCCGGAACAATTGCAACAGCTTTTTTTCAGGTTTTTATTTTTGTACAAAAGGAGCTGCCCGGAATCCGACAGGTTCAGAACAGTTAAAATCGCTGCTTACGCAGCTTTCCGGGTACGGGGCTTATAACCCCGCACCCGAAATCAAGATATTCCCACCACCTAAAGGTGGTGGGAATATCTTGAATATTTTATATATTATATCCGGGTATTATTTACTGATCGTAGTAATCTCTTTCGCATTTTGTGCAATGATACATCCCGGAGGGCAGGAGAAGGCGTTCAGCCATCTTGCTGCATAGAGGGCAGCGGCAGAATTCCTTTGCCTGACTGTCCCTGTCCGTATCGACTCCAGCCGAAACACCAACCAGATCAAAATCGGAGAGTCTGACCACGTTCATGTTGCTTTCGGTTTCGTCTATCATTTCTTTTAATCCCGGATCCTGTACAAATCTCTGAAGCCCAAAGAGAAACTTTAATTTTTTTTCGATCGTCTCATTTCCCATGATCCTACCTCTTTCTCCCCAGGCTTATCTTCAGCTCTTTACAGCAGTTTCCTGAGGACCTTTAATGCATTATTGTGTCTTATCTTCACCTGTCCGTAGGACAGCCCGGTCTCCCGTTCAATGTCCTTTAAGCTCATGTCCTCGTAATAATGGAGAACGATCACAAGCCTTTCTTCCTCCGACAGCTCCTTAAGTGCCGCTGTCAGATTGTTTACCGTTAACCGCGACAGGGCACTGTCCTCCAGATCGGATTCCGAGGGCAGATCCTCGGGGATCTCCTCGCTCACCTTTCTGGAACGGTAATAGTCGATTATGGTATTGCCGGCTATCACATATATCCACCGGGCAACGGATGCTTTCTGCTCCTCATATCTGTCCAGGTTTTTCTGAACCTTTATAAAGACCTCCGAGCAGATATCCTCCGCATCCTCTTCGTTGTTAACCTTGTACCTGATATATGAGAGCAGTTTGTCATGATACTCTCTGTAAATGCTTTCCATATCCATTTCTTTACTTCCTGTTGCCTGTATACCGGCCTTTGATCTGCTGCCGTAAATTCTGTTTCAGTTTACAGGAAAGCGGGGATATGCGTCAAGCGGCTTATTAAAATATCATAATGAGGCGAAAGGATAAAAATGGTTGTGCTTTTTGCACTTCTTAACCCATTGATCCTTAAGGATCACCCTTTTCCGGAATATCACAAAGGATGTTCCGCAGCTGTCGCAGTGATACAGATAGCTGTGAAATGCGGGATCCGTATCATCCTCGTACACCGTCTCGGAGATCTTTCCGGGACAGCCCTTATTGGGGCAGGTTATGCTCATGCCGTAAGTGTCAAGTCTTTTATTGTCTTCCCTGACTCCGCCTGTTACACCGTCAAGCTCATCATCCAGAAGCTTTTCCATGTCTTTTTCCTCCATCCGAAAAACCCTTTCACGTTCCTTCTTCAGCTTTACGCCCTGTAATCAGGCTCTTCTTCTTTTCCTTCTCCTGTCCTTCATACTTATATACGTAAATATGATCACTATTGTCAGCGCGATCCCTGCGAAAAATACCATAAACCAGATCTTTGTATTTCCCGCGGAAAAGTGTCCCAGGGCATAGGGTGAAAATCTGTCTGTCATAACGGTCACCGTATCCGGATCGTCATCCAGGTCCTCCAGCACATCCACCACTCCGTCATGGTTCCTTATGATACAGAATTTTGTATCACTGCCCCTGAACTCATCGGGGATCATCATGGTGATCTTCATGGGAGTATCCAGCTTTTCCACGATGGACGGAACTCCGTCCACGGATTTTATCAGCGTGATGTAGAGATACTTGTCGACGCTTACTCCAGAAGCTCCGTTCATGGCTTTCTTCTCATATTCCCCGGGGTTTTCGGCGCCTGAGATGGTAAAGGATATTACCACAGCCCTGCCTTCCATAAGGAGAAGCTTCTCTTCCCTTGTAAGACAGGCCCTGATGACCTCCTGCAGATTCTCCACGGTATGATCATTTTCCAGGTTGACGATCTCTCCTTCTTTTCCGGGTACCATGAGTTCATTATTGATGATCACATCCAGATAACCCAGTTCATAGGCCTCGTTTATAAGGATGGCATCCCCGCCTCCGTCTATCAGTTTTTCGGCGGTCTCCC
>JAFVEU010000154.1 GCA_017475845.1 Lachnospiraceae bacterium
AGGGACAGAACCTGTACAGCAAGGGGGCCTGCTATTCTGCGGCGGATGACGTGGATCTTATTCGGATAAGCAGGAGATATCTCTATCTGGGACAGGATTCCCTCCTTACCAATGTGAGCTTAAGAGCCATTTCCCGGGGCAGGGAGGCACTTCTTCCCATAGCCGATGCGGGGAGCAAATGGTATGAGTCCTCAAAGAGCATGGAGGTGCTCCTGGGGCATGACCGGGAGCTGATAGTGGTCCTTACGGACATAAAGGACAGGAGCGAGAGAAATGCGGTGATAAGGCTTGACTGGATGCCAATGCGTTCCGAAAGAGCCAGCCGGGTAAAGGTGGAATTTGAATTCCTCTCGGCAAAGCGGCTTCGGGTAAAGGTTACTGACCTGGGATTCGGGGAGATCTTCAGGGCAACGGGAGAAAAGAGGAAAGAGGAGATTAAGCTTTGATCTTTGAGTGTATAGGAAAAAGGAGTGAAAAACCCTATATCATAAAGGATACCCGTACAGGGATCTATTCACTTGAAGAGCTGTTCTACTATATAAGAGAAAACGTTTTCATGCTGGATCCGGAAGACTTCGGCGGCAGTCTTGCCCGTTTTATCCGCGGGAGACTTGAGCTTCCGGAGCTGGCGGATAAATATGAGGATATGCTCTCAAGGGAAGCTTCCTTTGCTGACAGGATCTGTATGCTCTTTTCTGAATCCCGGTTTACGGGTGAGAGCGAGGTGGAGACTATCCGGAAAGCCCTTACCATGAGTGAGCACATGAGCTATAACGACTCCCACAGGGTAAGAGGTGATTTCTTCTTTAAGAGCTCAAGGCTTCCGGAAGCGGTGATAGAGTATCAGGCGGCCCTCTCCCTTGTGGACAGGGAGCAGAATCCCTATGATGCGGCAAGGCTCCTTACAGGTCTCGGAAACACCGCCGGCAGGATGTTCAAGTTTGACAGTGCCTTAAAATACTATGAGGAAGCGACGGAATTAAACCCCGGAGATCCCGGGATAGTGAATAAATACATAGTGGCTGCAAGGCTTGCTGTAAAGGGCGAGGGCTTCCATGAGCTCATGAAGAAAAAAAACATTCCCGAGGATGTGTACACAAGAGTCCTTGAGAGGATGAGGGAAGCGGAAAAAAAGGCCATGAGGAGGGATGACGCCCGCTCCTTAAAAGAGGGCAGAAAGCAGAGGGCAGAGGGAAACTATGCCGGTTATATCACATTGAGGAACAATGTGCTGAATGACTGGAAGAACAGATACAGAAATACGGGCGGTTAAGACGTGGGCATTTTTTCCTGGGTGAAAAACAGAATATCCTCTCTTAAGAGAGGGAATGCGGAGGATGAGGGATATTATGATGATGACACCATCCGGGAGGATACTGCGCCTGTCCGGAGGGACTCCATAAACATCCGCTCCAGGGACCAGAGAAGCCGTTATATCGAAAACTGCTGCGAGCAGATGATAGAGGCGGATAAGGAGATAGAGCGCTCCAAGATGGAATATCGTCTGGTGACCGAATATCTCACGGACATAGAGGTGATCGAAGCCCTTCCGGAGGATTCAAAGAGGAATCTTTCAAGGATCGCAGACAGGATAAACACCTTAAGCCTCCAGAGCCAGGCCAAGGCGAAGAACCTGGGCCGCATTTCAGAGGAACGCTACCGGATCCTGTCCAGATACGAGACCGAGATCCCTGACGATATAAGGAACATGCAGAAGAATGAGGAATTCAAGGAGCTTGTCCGTCAGGATCTGCAAAAGCTTGAAGGTGAAAAGGCCGTAAGCGAATATAAGATAAATGAGACGCGCTCCACCATGAAGAACATGAAGACCATGGTCTTCATAACCTTCCTCTTTGCAGTGCTCTTAGTCCTCCTTTTATCCTTCCTGCAGTTTGTCCTTATGATGCACGCGGAGCCCGGCTTTCTCCTCACTGCTTTCATAGCTTCCGGAGCGCTTATCTTCGAGTACATCTCCTACACCCGGGCAAAAAGAGAATTATCCCGGAGCGAGAGATATATGAATGCGGTGATATCCGAGCTCAACAAGGTAAAGATCCGTTTTGTGAATACCAGCAATCTCCTGGAATACGAATACCGGAAGTACAGGGTAAACGCTTCCGATGAGCTTTCCTTCCAGTGGGATACATATATAGAGGAAAAACAGGCGTGTATCGCTCTGGAAAAAGCGGATTCGGAGCTTTCCCTTGAGAGGACGGCCCTCCTTAAGGAGCTCCGCACATTGAAGATCAAGGATCCCACCATCTGGCTGAACCAGTGTGAAGCCCTGGTGAATCCCGGGGAGATGGTTGAGGTCCGCCATGAACTCTTCGAGCGCCGCTCCTCCATAAGGAAGCGCATAGAATATAACACCCAGACCAGGGATATCTCACGGGATGAGATAAATTCCATAGTCCAGGACTATCCGGAATACGGTGAAGAGGTATTGAACATAGTTTCCGGCTTCACTCCGGTATGAGGGCAGGCCGCGCTTCCCTTATCCTGCATCCGTGATGCAGGCTGCCGTCCCGGCGCGGGACGAAGCGACTCTAAGGTATGGTTCTCAAAACAGGCGGAAAGGATGAGCATATGAAGTTAAGGAATAAGACAGCGGCATTTTTACTGACTCTCGCAAGTGTTTCCCTGTTATCCTGTGCTACGGTATATGCGGATTTTGAGGCGAAGGATACCGGCGTTAAGGTTAAGATCAAGGCTGCCGGAGAATACGATAACTGGGACGGGATCACGAATGTTCCCCAGTTTGAAGGACCCGACGGAAACTTCTGTTATGCTGTGGCCCATGTCTCACAGAATAAAGTGGACGTTTATATGACGAATGAGAACAGGGACTGTACCGGGACTGTGGAACTTCAGATGCAGCATCCCCTCTTCGGAACAGCGATCTGCGATAAGGAAGGCAATTTCTATCTGGTCACGGGAGAAGAGAATACAACATCCGACCATACAAAGGAAACGGTCTTCATCTCAAAATATGACAGTACAGGACAGCATATCAGTACAACAGGGGATGACGGAAGCTCCAGCCTGGAAGCTCATTATAATGATGGATTTTATACCAAAAAGCCTTTTGAATCGGGAAACTGTGATGCTGCCATAAACGGTGACATCCTTACCGTGTATTATGCCAGGAAAATGTACAACGGTCATCAGAGCAATTCCATCTTTTCCGTTAATATAAAGGATATGTCTAAGGTGAACATGGGGTGCTTTTATGAATCCCATTCCTTTGCCCAGAGGGTGGTACCTGTGGAAAAGGGCTTTGTATTCATGAGCGAGGGAGACTGTTATAACAGATCCTTTACTCTTTATTCCGCAGAAGTAGCAGATGGTGCCTATAAAACAGGAAAGGAAAATCAGATCTTCAGCTTCTGGGTGAGGGACGGAGCACTGGATGATGGTGATATGTTTGCATTAAATAATAATTTTGCCAGAATGGGAGGCCTTGTACCTCTTCACGACGGCAGAGTGGCTTTTGTTGCCGAATCCGCCCGTTCCCTGGATGAAAAAGCGGCTTCAGAGAGCCAGGATATCTTTATACAGATCTTTGATCCCTTTGCAGAAAATCTCTCGTCAGAGAGTGCCTATACCACTTCAGGTGAAAGGTCAGGGCTTTCGGGAGCAAACGGCCGTGATAATGTAACAGATCACGGAGTTAAATGGCTTACTTCCAACGAGGAAGGTTCAAGGATAGACAATATCCAGGTGGCTGCCATTGATGAAAGCCAGATATTCATATTGTATGATTATACCGTAGATCACGTATATAAAGGACTATACTGCATACTCCTTGACGAGGACGGAAATGAGGTATGGCCTCCGACTTTATTCGACGAAAAAGCAAAGCTGAATCCCTGTGAAATGCCTGTGTGTTCAAACGGAGCCATAACCTGGGCAGGGAACAGTTATAATGACAGTAAAAATGTTGTTAATATTTATTCGCTGAATTACCCGGTTGCCCCCGCAACAGTCACCTCAGCCCCTGCCCCCGCAGAGGGACTCACCTATGACGGCAATGCCCATGCCCTTGTTACGGAGGGTACGGCAGAGGGGGGAGAGCTCCGGTATGCCGTGGTAAAGGATGATGCGAGAAGGCCGGCGGAAAGCGAGTATTCCACGGCTCTTCCCGAGGGGAAGGACGCCGGGACCTACTATGTATGGTACAGGGCTTTCGGTGATGAGGATCATTTCAACAGCAGTCCGGTGATGCTTACGGTGACCATAACAGGAGAGGGAGGAGACGATCCCTCCGGCGGAGATGATCCCTCCGGAGACGATCCTTCGGGAAATGATCCTTCAGGAAACGATCCTTCGGGAAACGATCCCTTGGCGCATATCCCTGAGGGTGTGGGAAATTCGCCTTCCGAAAACAAACCCATGGAATACCATAAGGAGGAAAGGGGCGGATTCGCAATATATTACTGCTATTCCCTGCCCTTCTGGGGAAAACAGAAATCGGATATAAGGGTCTTCGGGGAGCCAGGGATCATCGTTACCCGTGACGGCAATACCTATAACGCCACAAAGGTGAAGATCAATAAAAAGACAGGACTCTTCCAGATAACCGGGCTTTACGGGGTGGACAAGAGCCTGGTAAAGGAGCTGAAGACCGCCACAAAGGGAGGACTGGGACTGCCCTATAAGGTGAATCCCTATTACGTAAGGGATGATGACAATGTTTTCAGGAAGTACAAAGCAGACGGGAGCCTGTCCGCCGTGAAGGTATTTATCGGCGATAAGTTTTATAAGGCAAAGAAGACGGAATGGACCTTAAACGATGCCGAACAGACCATAGAATTCAGCGGTAATCTGTCGGGAAGTTATCACTTTACTTCGTAGGATCCGCGGGAACGGGTCTAAACTTGCGCGTAAGTCTGTTTTCATTTATAATCTCAAACTTGGGCAATAAAAATAAAAGGAGTGTTTATGTCGGACAGAGACAGATATGTAAGCCCCCTTTCGGGGAGATATGCTTCAAAGGAGATGCAGTATATTTTTTCCCAGGAAAAGAAATTCAAAACCTGGAGAAGACTCTGGATCGCCCTTGCGGAAACCGAGATGGAGCTTGGGTTAAAAGAGATAGATGAGGATATGATCCGGGAGCTAAAGGAGCATGCGGGTGATATCAATTACGAAGTGGCGGAGCAGAGGGAAAAGGAAGTACGCCATGATGTAATGAGCCATGTCTACGCATACGGGAAGCAGTGCCCCCGTGCAGCGGGGATAATCCATCTGGGAGCCACCAGCTGCTATGTGGGAGACAATACGGATATCATCCTTATGAAGGAAGCCCTGGAGCTTACGGAGAGGAAGCTTGTGGGCGTAATAAAGAAGCTCCGGGATTTTGCGGATGAGTACAAGGCCCTGCCTACCCTGGCCTTTACTCATTTCCAGCCGGCGCAGCCCACCACCGTGGGGAAGAGAGCGGTATTATGGCTCAATGAATTCATGCTGGATCTGGAGGACCTGAAATATGTGAAGTCTTCACTGAAGCTCCTTGGTTCCAAGGGGACAACAGGTACACAGGCAAGCTTTAAGGAGCTTTTCCACGGGGATCTTGATAAGATAAAGAAAATAGACCCCATGATAGCGGAAAAAATGGGCTTTGAGGCCTGCGTTCCCGTATCCGGACAGACCTATTCCAGAAAGACGGACACCAGGGTGTTGAATATCCTTGCGGGGATCGCGGCAAGCGCCCACAAGATGAGCAATGATATAAGGCTCCTGCAGCATATGAAGGAAGTGGAGGAGCCCTTTGAAAAGAGCCAGATCGGCTCCAGTGCCATGGCCTATAAGAGGAATCCCATGAGGTCCGAGCGTATAGCAAGCCTTGCCAGGTTTGTGATGACGGATGCCCTTAACCCCGCCATCACCTCCTCCGTACAGTGGTTTGAAAGGACCCTTGACGATTCGGCAAATAAGAGGCTCTCTGTCCCGGAAGGGTTCCTGGCTTTGGACGGCATACTGGATCTCTGCTTAAACGTGGTGGACGGTCTCGTGGTCTACCCCAAGGTCATAGAAAAGCATTTCTGGGCGGAGCTTCCCTTCATGGCCACCGAGAATATCATGATGGACTGCGTGGAAAGAGGCGGAAACCGCCAGGATCTCCATGAGGTCATAAGGGAGAATTCCATGATAGCCGGAAAGCATGTGAAGGAAGAGGGAAAGGAAAACGATCTCTTAAAGCTTCTGGCAGAGGATGAAAGACTGGGTAAGAGATTCGGCCTTACCGAGGAGGACCTGAAGAAGAACCTGAAACCCGAGAACTACACCGGCCTTTCCGAAGAGCAGGTGAAGGATTATTTGAGGGATCATGTGGATCCCGTGATAGCGGAGTATTCCGATGCGGGGGATATAAAAGCGGAAATAAAGGTCTGACACTTATTTTTGACTGAAGAAAGGAGCGGCGTCAGCAGAAAATGGTAAAAGCAGTTGTAGGCGTTAACTGGGGAGATGAAGGAAAGGGAAAGATCACCGATACCCTGGCAGAGAAGGCGGACATAGTCATCCGTTTTCAGGGAGGAGCAAATGCGGGTCACACCATAGTCAATGACTATGGCAAGTTTGCATTGCATCTTCTTCCCTCGGGAGTCTTTCACCGGAATATCGTAAATATCCTGGGAAACGGAGTAGCCTTTGATATAGATAAATTTGTGAACGAGATGGAGGACATTACCTCAAAGGGGGTTCCAGAACCGAATATCATGATATCCGACAGGATACAGGTGATGATGCCCTATCACATCCTTTTTGATACCTTGGAGGAGGAAAGGCTTGCGGGCAAGTCCTTCGGTTCCACCAAGTCCGGCATCGCCCCCTTCTATTCTGATAAGTTTGCAAAGATCGGCTGGCAGATAAATGAGTTCTTCCAGGATGATGCTGCTCTTATGGAAAAGATAAACAGGGTGGCGGACATCAAGGACGCGGTGCTCATAAATCTTTACCACAAAGAGGGCATAGACAGGGAAGGCTTATTGAACTGGATAAAGGAGAGAAGGGATAAGGTAAAGCCCTATCTAAGGGATGTGTCCCTGTATCTTGATAAAGCCTTAAAGGAAGATAAGACCGTTCTTCTGGAGGGACAGCTGGGCACCATTAAGGATCCCGATCACGGGATCTATCCCATGGTAACCTCCTCCAGTCCCATTGCGGGTTACGGTGCCATCGGTGCCGGGATCCCTCCCTACGAGATAAAGGAGATAGTTGCCGTAACAAAGGCCTATTCTTCGGCAGTAGGGGCGGGAGCCTTTGTTTCGGAAGTTTTCGGAGATGAGGCAGTATCCCTTCGGAACCATGGAGGAGACGGGGGCGAATACGGCGCCACCACGGGAAGGCCGAGAAGAGTGGGCTGGTATGACCTGGTGGCTTCAAGGTACGGCTGCAGGCTTCAGGGAGCTACCGACGTGGCTTTCACGGTGCTTGACGATCTGGGTTACCTTGACGAGATCCCGGTCTGTGTGGCCTATGAACTGGACGGTAAGGAGATCACCGATTTCCCCGTCACAAAGGATCTTGAAAGATGCAAGCCCGTTTACAGGGTTTTCAAGGGCTGGAAATGCGATATACGAGGCATCAGGAATTATGATGACCTGCCAAAGGAAACAAAGGATTATGTGGAATTCATAGAGGAAAAGCTCGGATATCCCATCACCATTATTTCCAACGGCCCCGCCAGGGATGATATCATCTACAGAAAATCTCCCTTGAAGTAGGGTGATCGTATCAATACCTGAAGCAATCGCATTAGACGCATATCCAGAAGCACATCCCCTTGTCGGAACCGCCGGCGAGATATGCCGCCTACTGCGGATTGGCACGCAGGATAAGAACAAATCCTACGTGAATGTCCTGCGTGCCTAGCCGCAGTTGGCGGAGAGCTCGACGTAGCGTGTTCCGCAGGGTGTGCTTCTGGATATGTGGCTAATGCGATGACAAAGTTTATAATGATAGGTACCACATTTTGTAGTTTTGTGGTATGATGCTTGGAGTATTTGTGTTTTTGGAGGTTTAGATCAAAATGAAAAGAAGATTACTGATATTACTGCTGACCGGGATCACAGCGTCAATGCTGTTCATCGGCTGTAAGAAAAAGGAAGAGGCTGCTGCCCCTACCGAAGCCAGCGAGGAAGCACCCATAATCGCCGTTGCTCCCGAGGAGCCGGAGGTTGAGGAGCCTGCTTCGGAGGAACCGGTGGAAGAAGAGGAAGAAGTAGAAGTAGCTCCCGATGGCAAATATGCAAGTGAGCTTACAGGTGAGTGGATAGATCTGTCCTTAAAGGATCAGAGACCCATCGCCGTAATGGTGGATGACGAGAAGACGGCGCTTCCCCATTTCGGTATCTCCACCTCGGATATCATGTATGAAATGGTGAATTCCACCGCAAACGAAGGTGTTACCAGATTCATGGTAATGGTAAAGGACTGGGGCAGCATCAAGCAGCTTGGCTCCATCCGAAGCACCAGGCCCACAAACCTGCAGATATTCCCTGAGTGGAATGCGGTGCTATGCCATGACGGTGGCCCCTTCTGGAATGACATGTTCTATAAGAACGAATTCGTAGAGCGTTTCAGCGGAACCTTCTCCAGAGTGGATAACGGAAAGGCCAGGGAATTTACGGAGTACATCCTTCCCGGAGATCTGGAAAAGAATTTCAAGAATTCCGGCTTCAGCACCACCTATAACGAATTCTATTCGGGACTGCCTCATTACCAGTTCGCTTCACATACAAAGGTGAACGATCTTTCGGACTATCCTGATGCCGTAAAGTGCGAGAAGATAACCCTTCCCTTCCACCACAACAATCCCTGGCTGGAGTATGACAGCGAGAGCCATACCTATAAGTATTTCCAGTATAACCAGAAGGAGATCGACGCAGGAAACGGGAATGAGCAGATCGCCTTTACCAATCTTCTTTTACAGAATGCCCGTCTGGAGCAGCTGGACAGCCACGGCTACATGATGTACTATCCCAGCGAATCCGACAGGGACGGCTGGTTCATCACAGAAGGAAAGGCTATCCCCGTGAAGTGGACAAAGCTCAACGATCTGGATGCCACCAGGTATTATGACCTGAACGGCAAGGAGATCAAGATCAATGTAGGTAAGTCCTATGTGGCCCTTATCCGTGAGGAGGAATGGGGCAATATCGAGATGGAATGAGTATCAGATCTGTCTTAAAATGGCTCGTAACAAAGGAAAAATGGTCGGACAGAAGCAGGGATCCCAGGTTTTATGCCACGGATGCCTGCGACGGCTGTAAGAAATGCTTTGATGAGTGCCCCACGGGACACATCAAGTGGATAAATGACCGCCCGGAGTGGGAGAAGCCCTGTCTTATGTGCGCGAACTGCGCGTATATCTGCCCCTCCGGCGCCATTACCTACGGTGTTCCGCCTGAAAAAACTTAAAAAACGTAACGGTTCCGGGCAGCTGTTTCACGGGATACAGGGAAGAGCGTGAACGGCAGCAGAAGAAAAGACTTATGACGGGAGGTTTTCTTTGTACAGATCCCTTAAGAAAGACCAGATTTATACGGGGGAGATAACGGAGAAAAAATCCCGTTTTCTTTCATATCTCGCATTCGCGGGATCCGAAGAAGAGGCCCTGTCCTTTATTGATTCCATAAGAAAAAAGCATCATGACGCAAGGCATAACTGCAGCGCCTATGTGATCGCAGGCAATGCAGGGGATACGGTGCATTCCTCGGATGACGGGGAGCCTTCGGGGACGGCGGGAAAGCCAATGTTATCGGTCTTAAGCGGTGCGGAGCTTAAAAATGCGGTGCTTGTGGTGACAAGGTATTTCGGAGGCGTGCTCCTTGGTACCGGAGGACTGGTGAGAGCCTACACGGATGCAGCCAAAGAGGCGCTTAAGGCCGCGGAAAGCGGGATAGTGAGCATGGATGAATATACCGTGTTTTCCATAAGCTTTGACTATGCGAAGGAGGGGAGTGTCAGAAGACTCCTTGAAAAATACGGAGCCTTTCCCTCGGATACGGCTTACAGCGACAGGGTGGAGTTCAGAGCGGAGATCTTATCCGAAAAGGGGGATTCCTTTAATAAGGAGCTTACGGAGACTCTTTCAGGAGCTGTAAAGACAGAAATAGAAGGAAAGGTCATGCTGCCTTTAAGGTGATCTCAAGCGGACGGGAACCATGGGAAAAGCCATAAAAAGGATCATAACAGGAATACTGGTGGTTCTGGGGATAATCTTTATCCTCATCCTTCTTATGCCCGATGATGAGGAGGATGTGAGATCCCAGAGCGTTGAAATAAGCGAAGAGGCGACGGACTCCGGGGAAGGGGAGGAGCCGGAGGGCAGCGCTCCGGGCAGGGAGGAAAACGCTTCCGGTAAAGAGGACAGCGCTCCGGGCTGGGAGGAGAATTCCTCCGGCAAAGAGGAAAACACTTCGGGCAAAGAGGAGAATTCCTCCGGAGGAAACGGAAAAAAGAAACCCGCGGTGGATATCCTTTCGGTAGGTACGGATGCGGAAAGCGCCACTGTAATGATATATATGAACGGCTCGGATCTTGAGACCGAAGGAGGAGAAGCCACCACGGACATAGGCGAGATGCTCTCCTCCGGCATAGGGGACAATGTGAATGTGGTGATCCAGACCATGGGCACCAGGACCTGGCATGATTACGGCATTTCCTCCAAAACCGCACAGACTTATGTGATAAAGGATAACTCCCTCAATCTTGTCAGGGATGATCTGGGACAGCTGGACTGCACCAGGAAGGAGATCCTTTCCGAATTCATCTCTTACTGCAGTACCTCCTATCCTGCGGACCGTTACTTCTTTGTTTTTTGGGATCACGGCGGAGGCCCGGTTTACGGCTTCGGCTATGATGAATGGCAGGCCTATGACGCGAGCCTTACTCTGGACGAGATAGCCGGGGCCTTTGAGGAGAATAAGGATATCCACTTCGATATCATCGGAATGGACTGCTGTATCATGGCGAATCTTGAGACCTGCTGCGCCCTTTCCCCCTATTGCAAATACGCCCTGCTCTCCGAGGATTTCGAGTCGGAGCTGGGCTGGAGCTATAAGGAATGGATGAAGGAGCTGGAAGAGGACCCCGGTATCTCTTCGCCTCTTTTGGGGAAGTATATTGTGGACTCCGTGATAGAGGACAATGAGACCTCGGAATACGGGGATTCCTCCTGCCTTGGGCTTTTTAACGAGTCCACCATGAATAATCTCTATTCCGCCTGGAAGAAATACGCGTACCTCAACGAGGAAGCCCTTCTGGAGAGAAACTATAGCAAAAAGCACCTGTCAAAGGGCAGGAGCAGCGTGAGTAAAAAGGGCTTCTGGGATCTGTGGGGCCTTGACTTAAGCAGTGTGACACTGGAAGACTATTACATAAGCGATATGCTGGCCCTTATTGAGAGCATCGACTCCGACAGCGACGAGGCGAAGGATCTCATCTCCGTTCTGAAGGCTGCGGTGGCCTATTACGGCCATACCTCCGACGCCAACGAGCTTACGGGACTGGCGGTTTCCCTTCCCTACGGGGACCGGGATTTCTATAAAAGGCTTAAGAAAGTTTACGGGACCCTGGGTTTTGAGGCTGAATATGTGGAATGGCTCGGCAAGTTTGTGTCCTCAAAGGGAAAGGACGACTTCTTCGACTTCGGGTTCTTTGAGAACAGCTGGGGAGGCTGGGGAGAATACGAAGAGGAATACGGCTGCAGTGACGGAAACTGTGCCAATTCCTGGTTCTATTCCGATGACGGTTCCGAGAGTGAGGATTTCTGCGAAAACGAGAACAGCGAATATTACGATTACGGCGACGAAGACTCCAATGATGACTGGATCTATGACTATGAAGAGGAAATATGGTATCTTTTTGAGGACGGGATACTGTACCTCTATGATGATGAGACCGGGACCATGTTCTATTATGATGAGGATGAGGACATGATCTACGCTTATGACGAAGAAGAGGATGACTGGTACGAGGCGGAATAAATGCTTAAAAAGATACTGAAGATTTTAACCATAATACTTGCTTCCTGGGGATTATTATTTATTATCATACTGCTGATTCCCGATAATGAGGAGGACAGCGCCGGTGCTGCCCAGACAGTGGCAGAGGAAGCTCTTGAGGAAGAGTCCGGAGAGGAGAAGGAGGAGGCTTCTCCCGGGGATCCTTCCACGGGGGATCCCTCCACGGGGCCGGAGGAAATGGTTCAGGAAGCTTCAGAGGAGGCCCCGGAAGAGGGTACGAAGGAAGATACAGAGGCCGCTCAGGCGGAGACTCAGGGAGAAGCAGCTCATGGAACTCTGGCGGAAGCCTTTCAGGGTGCCTTGGAGGAAGCTGCTCCGGGTGCTACGGAGGAAGCTGCTCCGGGTGAAGGATCCGGCAGGGAAGAGGGCGGAAACAGGGTACAGGTAAATATCCCGGAATCCGAGCTGGGGGTAGTGTCCTTAAAGTTCAGGTCCACGACTCTTGATAATAAGGTGGTAACAGAGGATATCTTTAAGGATTACGATCTCACCCTGGTCCATGTCTGGGGTACCTACTGCGGTCCCTGCATAGCGGAAATGGGGGATTATGCTGAGCTTTACAGAAACCTTCCGGACAATGTGAACCTGGTGGGTCTGGTATGCGACGTATATGACGGCATTGACATCAATGTGGATGCAGCCCATGAGATCCTTGATGACGCGGGAGCTGAATTTACCAATATCGCCACCAGTGACAGCAATTATGATCTGGTGTCCTCTTTCCGGTATGTGCCCTCCTCCTTTTTTGTAAACAGGGAAGGACGGATCGTGGGAACGGTGCTGGAAGGCGTTCATTTCGAGCAGACCAAAAAACGTCTGGACAGTTATCTGGAGTAGGACTTTGAAAGAAGAGCTTTTTTCCGTGAAAAATCTGATAAGGGCTGTGCTTCTCCTTGCCTCTCTTTTAATTATAGCTGCAGGCATTTCAAAGGGTGACTTCTTTAGTGTGATGATAAAGGGAGTAAATATCTGTCTTGAATGCATAGGTATAGGATGATGGGAGCTATGGGGGACGGCTTAAAGAAATACGGCAGGCGCTATACCCAGCTGATCTCCGCCGTGTTATATAATTCCAATCTCAGCGGCTTTTTTTCCGGACGTATCTATCAGGGTAAGCTTAAGGGGGTCTGCGCTCCCGGCTTAAACTGTTATTCCTGCCCCGGTGCAGTGCTGTCCTGTCCTCTGGGAAGCCTTCAGAATGCCCTTATGCAGTCTAAGTATTCCCTGCCCCTGTATGTTTTGGGAACCCTTATGCTTTTTGGCCTTCTTTTCGGAAGGTTTATCTGCGGATTTTTATGTCCCTTCGGACTCCTTCAGGAGCTTTTATTCCTGATCCCCTTTAAGAAGGTGGATAAGAGCCGTTTTACCCGGCTGCTTTCGGGACTTAAATATGTGATACTGGTTCTTTTCGTATTTATACTTCCTGTGGTTTTATATAATCCCTCCTTCTGCGAATTTATCTGTCCTGCGGGCACGCTGGAAGCCGGGATACCTTTAAGCATAGCGGATAAAGGCATAAGAGAGAGGCTGGGGACCCTTTTCTCATGGAAGCTTTTTGTGCTTGCTCTCTGCCTTATCCTCTGCCTTATGTTTTACAGGGCTTTTTGCCGCTTTTTCTGTCCCCTGGGGGCTATATATTCGCTTTTTAACTCCCTGTCCTTCTTCGGGGTTAAGGTGGATAAGGATAAATGCTGTCACTGCGGTTCCTGCGCCGGAGCCTGCAAAATGGACTGCCGGTTAGCGGGGGATAGGGAGTGCATAAGCTGCGGGGACTGCGTGGAAAAGTGCCCCACAGGAGCAG
>JAFVEU010000155.1 GCA_017475845.1 Lachnospiraceae bacterium
CCTCTTACTGCAAGTCCCAGACCCACTTCCTCCCTGATCATGGGTTTGGAGATCATCTGGCCCGGGCTCTGCATTACAAAGCCGATCTTTTCTCCCCTTTCCTTTCTTGAAAGAGGGGAAATGTCCTCGCCCTTTAAGAAGATCTCCCCTTCATCGGGCTTTATGAAGCCGCAGATAAGGGATGCAAGGGTGGACTTCCCTGCTCCGTTCCGGCCTACTATGCTGATCATTTCCCCGGCGCAGATCTCCAGATTTATATCCTCAAGCACCGGCTCCCCAGGTTCATATCTGAAAGACAGGTTTCTGATGCTAAGCACCGGCTCCCTTTTAGGGGAAGGCTCTTTCGGCTTCATGTTATGGAACCACTTCCTTATCCCCTCCCGGTAGGGACCGATATTCATGCTTTCAATGTGCTGCGGCCTGTCGGCGGGATCCACTGTCATTCCCGCATGCCTGATGGCCGCCAGATAAAGAGGCTCCCTTATGCCGTGTTCTGCAAGCAGATTTCCGGATAAAAGCCTGTCCGGTTCCTCATCGGCGATGATGGTGCCATCGTTAACGAGCACTATCCTGTCCACATCCCGGTAGAGCACATCCTCTAAACGGTGTTCGATCATGATGACAGTCAGATCCCGGTTTTTCATTATGTCATCGATGAGGGCTATGGTCCTCTTTCCCGTGGCGGGATCCAGATTGGCCAGAGGTGCGTCAAAAAGAAGTATATCCACATCATCCACCAGGACTCCGCCCATGGATACCCTCTGCTTCTGTCCTCCGGACAGGGCTGAAGGGGAATGCTTAAGGAAGGCCTTCATATCCACGATATCAGCCACTTCATCCACCTTCTTCAATATCTCTTCCCGGGGAAGGGCGTCATTTTCAAGGGCAAAGGCCAGGTCTTCCGCCACCGTGAGGCCGATGAACTGTCCGTTGGTATCCTGCAGGACGGTGCCCACATGCTTTGACATGCCGAACACACCCTCCTTTGCAGGGTCAAGGCCCTTTACCCTCACCTCTCCCACACTTGAACCCGGGTAGGAGCAGGGAATGAGCGCATTTATTATATGGGCAAGGGTGGATTTGCCGGATCCGGAGGGGCCGATGATAAGGATCTTTTCCCCCGGATAGATCTTCAGATCGATATTGTGTATGGTCGGTTTTTTCTGGGATCTGTATTGAAAGGTATAATCCCTGAATTCTATGATAGGTTCCATTTGGACTGACAGGCACCCCCCCTGAAAAACATTGCATCTTAAAAAAGATATGATAAAATTAAATAAAACACAATAGCATGACTTTAGCGAGGAAAAGAAACTTACACGGAGGGACCGGAAACAGAGCCTGTGCGCTTTAAGACAGGCTTTGACACCTGTACAAGCAATATGAGCAGGATTCGGCAGCGGCTGAAAACGGTCAACGATAAGGAAATGCAAAAGGAAAAAAGAATGGAACAATACAGAGTAACGGGAATGAGCTGCGCAGCCTGCCAGGCAAGGGTTGAGAAGGCAGTGAGCGCTGTTGAGGGCGTGGAGAGCTGTGCGGTAAGCCTTCTTACAAATTCCATGGGCGTGGAGGGAAACGCCCGTCCTGAAGATATAATCAAAGCGGTGGAAGCCGCGGGTTACGGAGCTGATCTGAAAGGCAGCGCGAAAGGGGCTGCAGATGAGGATCCTTTAAGGGATACCGATACCCCGAAGCTTAGAAACAGGCTTATAGCATCTCTTATCATCCTTATACCCCTATTATATGTTTCTATGGGACACATGCTGTTTAACTGGCCCCTGCCCGGATTTCTGAATGGAAATCATGTGGCAATGGGTCTTTATCAGCTTTTATTGTCGGGACTTGTACTGGTAATAAACCAGAGATTTTTTATAAGCGGGTTTAAGGGTCTTATACATGGATCCCCCAATATGGACACTCTGGTGGCCCTTGGAGCCACGGCATCCTATGCTTACAGCGTGGCGGCGCTTTTTGCCATGACGGGAGCGGTGGTGAGGAATGATACGGAACTGGTGCTTTACTGCATGGACCGGTTTTATTTCGAGGCGGCGGCCACGATCCTCACCCTGATCACGGTGGGGAAAATGCTTGAAGCCCGGTCCAAGGGCAGGACCACGGATGCCCTTAAGGGGCTCATGGATCTTTCCCCAAAAACAGCAGTGGTGATCCGCGATGGTGCTGAGACCACGGTTCCCGTTGAGGAGGTAAAGGTCGGGGACAGGTTTATAGTCCGCCCCGGAGACAGCATTCCCGTGGACGGGACAGTGATAGAAGGGGAGAGCGCCGTAAACGAATCGGCACTGACGGGGGAGAGCATCCCGGTGGAAAAGGAAGCGGGCGACAGTGTATCCGCAGCCACCATAAACACTTCGGGCTATATGGTCTGCGAGGCTTCGAGAGTCGGTGAGGACACCACGCTTTCCGCCATTATAAGGATGGTAAGTGATGCGGCGGCAACAAAGGCGCCTATCGCGAAGATAGCGGATAAGGTGGCCGGAGTATTTGTTCCGGTGGTGATGGGCATCGCTTTAGTCACCTTTTCAGTCTGGTTATTATCCGGACAGGATGCAGGCTACGCTCTCTCAAGGGCCGTGTCGGTGCTTGTGATCAGCTGCCCCTGCGCTCTCGGGCTTGCTACTCCCGTAGCCATAATGGTGGGAAACGGAGTGGCCGCAAGGTCCGGTATCTTATTCAAGACCGCAGCATCCCTGGAGCAGGCCGGAAGGACAAAGATCGCAGTCCTTGATAAAACAGGGACCATAACTTCCGGGGAGATGAAGGTTACGGATCTTATCCCGGAAGAGGGGGTTACGGAAGAGGAGCTGCTGGAGACAGCCCATGCCCTTGAACAGAAGAGCGAGCACCCCATATCCGGCGCCATCACGGAGTACGCAAGGGAAAGGGGAACGGTCCTTAAAGAAACCACCGGTTTTGAAGCCGTTTCCGGAAAAGGCTTAAAGGCTGTTCTCGGGGATCACGTGATCGCCGGGGGAAATCAGGGATTTATCGCTTCCATCACCGGAAGAACCGGGGATGAAGCCGCAAAGGAACCGGAACGTCTGTCCAATGAGGGAAAGACACCGGTATTATTCGTAAAAGGGAATAGGCTCCTTGGGACCATCGCCGTTTCTGATGTCATAAAGGAGGATTCTCCGGAGGCCGTAAAGGAGCTTAAGAACATGGGTATCCATGTGGTGATGCTGACGGGGGATAATGAGATCACAGCGAAAGCCATAGCGGAGCAGGCGGGAGTCGATGAAGTGGTGGCATCCGTCAGGCCCGACGGAAAGGAAGCTGTGGTAAGGAAGCTTATGGAAAAGGGAGCCGTCACCATGGTGGGAGACGGGATCAATGATGCTCCGGCCCTGACGTCCGCGGACCTTGGAATAGCCATAGGCGCGGGAACCGATGTTGCCATAGACGCGGCTGATGTGGTCCTGATGAAGAACAGCATAAAGGATGTGGCTGCAGCCATAAGGATATCACGGCATACCATAAGAAATATCCATGAGAACCTCTTTTGGGCCTTCTTCTATAATGTCCTGGGCATCCCCCTTGCGGCAGGCTGCTATGTGAAGGCCTTCGGATGGGAGCTGAATCCCATCTTCGGGGCGGCAGCAATGGGACTCTCCAGTTTCTGTGTGGTCTCAAACGCCCTGCGCTTAAACTGGATAAAACCCTATGACAGCAAAGGGGACAGGGCCGTGAGGAACCCTGTTACGGAAAATATGGTTATAAAGGAGAACAGAGAAATGAAGATAAGAGTAAACGGAATGATGTGCCCCCACTGTGAGGCTACTGTGAAGAAAGCTCTGGAAGCGGTGGATGGTGTGGTAAATGCCACAGCGTCCCACAATGACGGTACCGTTACCATTGAATGCTCCGGGGAGGTTGCACAGGCGCCCCTTAAGGAAGCGGTTGAAAATGCCGGTTATGAATACGCAGGGGTGATGTAACAGAAACCTGTATGTACCGGGGTTTCAGGAGCGTGGAATGAAGGATATTTTGAGTGAAGAGGAGCAGAATAAACTTGAAAGACTGAAAGCTTATATTAAGGAGCTTGGGTCTCTCGCCGTAGGATTTTCAGGGGGTGTGGATTCATCCTTCCTCCTATGCATTGCCCATGAAGTACTAAAGGACAGGGCCATCGCCGTGACTGCGGCGGATGCCTCAATACCGGAAAGAGAATTAAAAGAGGCAAAAGCCTTCTGTGAGGAGCGGGGAATAAGACAGATCATCTTAAGGTTCGATCCCCTGAAGGTGGAGGGATTCAGAAAAAACGGACCGGACCGGTGCTATTTCTGCAAGAAGGGGATCTTTTCGGAAATAAAAAGGATCGCGGAGGAAAACGGGATCGGATACGCGGCAGAGGGCTCAAATCTGGATGACCTGGGGGACTACCGGCCGGGGCTTAAGGCTGTTCGGGAGCTTTCAGTAAAAAGCCCCTTAAGGGAGGCAGGACTTACCAAAGCAGATATCCGCAGGATCTCAAAAGCCATGGGACTTCCCACATGGAATAAGCCCGCATATGCATGTCTTGCATCAAGATTCGTATACGGCGAAGAGATCACGGAGGAAAAGCTTAAGATGATAGATCAGGCCGAGCAGTTCCTTATTGAGCGGGGTTTTTACGAAGAGAGGGTGCGTCTCCACGGAAATATCGCCAGGATAGAGGTTCCCGCAAAGGATATATCCCGTCTTGCAGGAGAAGGGATCCGGGAGGAAGTATATGAGCGCTTTAAGGAGATCGGGTTCATGTACGTGACGCTGGATATGAAGGGATACCGGACGGGAAGCATGAATGAAGCATTGAAGACAGGGAAAACGAACGAAGGTTATAAATGACAAAAAGGCAGAATCTAACTGCATTACTTATCTGCATGGCGGGGGTCGCCCTGAATCTGACCCTTAATGCCATTGTTACGGCGCTGGGACTGCCCCTGTATCTCGATACGGTGGGTACCGTTGCGGCTGCAGTTATGGGCGGATATCTCCCCGGTGTGGCGGTCGGTTTTATCACAAATATCGCGAAAGGTATCTTTAATCCCACCTCACTGTATTACGGAGTGCTGAACGAACTGATAGCTGTTTTTGCCGCGTATTTCGCGGGCCGCGGATGGTTTAAGAAGCCCCGGGGGATCCTTGGAGCAGTTATGGTCTTCACTCTGATCGGGGGAGCTGTCGGCTCCGTGATCCCCTGGTGTATAGAGGGGCTTTCCTTCGACAGTGAGGAATTAAGCGGGATGCTTTACAGTACCGGGCTTATCAATGATGTCACGGCACATATCCTTTCCAGTATTTTTAAGGATCTTCCGGATAAAGCCGTAACCGTTCTTTTTGTGGCGGCGATCATAAGGGTCGTTCCGGAGAGCTTTTACCGGTACTGCGGCTTCAGCATGTGGCAGCAGAAGCCCAGATCCGGGGATCCGGAAAACAGTCAGATCACGGACAGGTCAAAGATCCGCAGATTATCCTTAAGAGACAAATCCCTGCTGGTGTTAGTGATCTCGCTTACCTCCATTGCCGTTTCGGGAGTGTTTATCAGTACGAGGGCCCATCATGAGGATGTCATAGCGGAGCGTACGGAGGCTGCACAGAGCACGGCAAGGCTTGTGGCAGGGATGCTTAACGGTGACGAGATTGAAGGATATCTTGAGAATTCCGGTAATTCTCCGGAATACATGAAGGAGGAACAGCTGCTTAAGCAGATCCTGAACAGTTCGGATGATATCAAATATCTTTATGTCTACAGGATGGAAGAGGACGGATGCCGGGTTATATTTGATATAGATACGGCGGGTCTTAAGGGAGAGGATATCGGAACTGTTGTGCCCTATGACGAGGGTTTACGGGGGAAGATCCCGGAGCTCTTACGGGGGGAGGAAACAGATCCTGTAGTTTCGAATGATAGGTACGGTTATATCGTGACCGCATATCAGCCTGTATATACAACAGACGGAAAATGTGCGTGCTATGTAGGAACGGATGTGGACTTAAATCCCATGGCTTTGGGTGAGCGCAGCTTTTTGATGAAGATGATATCGATCTATTTCGGATTTCTTATCCTGCTCTGCACCTTTGTATTGTGGCTTGTGGATTATCACATTGTATTTCCGGTAAGAGCCATTACGGAAAATGTGGACGCGTTTTCATTTAACGAGGAATCCCAGAGCGCACTTGATGAGAAGGTGAAGGAGATGAGAAGCATCGATGTGCATACGGGGGATGAGCTGGAAACCCTTTACCATTCCCTCTGCCGTCTCACCTTAAATCAGACCGAGCAGATGCGGAGTATCCGCAGACTTTCCGAATCCACGGCAAAAATGCAGGACGGCCTTATCATAACCATGGCAGACCTGGTTGAGA
>JAFVEU010000156.1 GCA_017475845.1 Lachnospiraceae bacterium
AAACAAGCTTCATTTCCTTATTCTGTCCCTCCTTAAACTCCATGCTCACCCCGGCGCCGGAGATTTTTTTCTTTGCCGCATCAAAGCTTCCTTCTTCAACAGTGTATTTTGTGATCCCTCCGTTTCCGTCGGAAACTTCGTTTGTATGGTCTGTCCCGATGAATAAAGGATAGATCGGGATGATAAGCTGCTTTTCTTCCGAAACATCCGCCTTATCCAGATCCCCATCCGTAAGAGATGAAGTCTTATCCGCCTTAAGCTTCTTTGCAAGTGCTTTAATCTCTTTATTAAGGGCCTTGCCCAAAGCCTTGTTCAGTTCCTTATCCTCAAGGGCTATGGATGAAAGATAAGCAGTCTTGCCGAGACCCTTTATACTTTCCGGTTTTGTGCCCTTATAGTCTAAGGTGGCGTTCTTCGCGTTCTTTACAACAGCTTTTTTAACTTTGGCCTCTGTCCAGCCGTCAAGCCCGTTAGTGCCGGTTTTTGCGTCATCAGGACATTTTGCCGCATAATCCCCGGCCTTTTCGCAGTAATATACCTGTATATTGAAGTCCGCAGCCTTTGACTTGCTGCTCTTTCCCATACCGGAAAATACTCTTTTCCTGCCGTCATAACGGAGTGCGTTATTCATGCTGATCTTGACCCAGTACTCCTTATCCCCGGAGTTCCCGCTTCCCTTAAGGGCATTCACAAGCCTTACTGTCTTCTTCCTGATCACCCTGTTCTCAATAGCCCTGTCGATCTTTGCGGCCACCATGTTCTTTTCAGCTGCATTGACACCGGGATTTTCAAGGAGAGCGATATCATTGGCGCTTACAAGTTCGCTCAAAGGCTTTCCGCCGTTTTCTGTATCCGGTTCAGGTTCGGGCTCCAGTTCAGGCACATAAACCCCCGAAACCGTAAATTTCATATCCCTGGAATCGTCCTCTGTAAAGAAGATCCTGGTCTGACTTAGGATCCTGTCGTCGGGGGTATCCAGAAAATCAGCATTACCACCGTAAAGCGAAAGGAAGAGTCCTTCTTCGGATCCTTCCACATCGCCGTAAAGGGATCCGAAATTCATTCTGCTGAACATTGCTGCTGACTTATCAGGTTCCGTTCCCTTCAGATCAAATGTATAATCCGGCCCCCCTTCCTTCTTTTCAGCGAAGAAAGGCATTATGCCGGGTCTGTGATCAACATCGTTAGGATTCTGGTATTTCTCAATGGCTCCTTCATCGATATGCCAGAGCACTATTCCGTTGGGAGACAAGGATGCTCCATAATTATGCCATAGCCCCTCATCCTGACCCTCTGCTCTTCTGTTCTCCAGAAGATAGTATTCATTTTCTCTTTCCGTGAGTATCTTCAGTACATTATATCCCTTAAGAGATTCCTGGCTCCTGATCTCATACTCTCCGTCCTCCTTTATTATCTCCGGAGTGTTCCAGCCAAGAAAGGTTCTGCACCAGGCATCTAAGGCGGTGGGTCGGGAATTCCAATTCCTGTCAACAGCCCAGTTTCCGCCTGACATGATACTTAATTCATCAACATCATATCCAAACCATATGGCTTCCGGATCGTCTTTAGCTAAGTATGCTGTATCATACAGATCAGGGAGTCCGAGATAATGTCCCAGCTCGTGATATAAAACCACCGCAGGCATGAAAGTGCAGCCAAAACCAACCCCCTGCTTTTCCCCCA
Organism: Lachnospiraceae bacterium; assembly: GCA_017475845.1. Classification (GTDB taxonomy): domain Bacteria; phylum Bacillota; class Clostridia; order Lachnospirales; family Lachnospiraceae; genus NK4A144. Next base: position 1,684 of record JAFVEU010000156.1, read on the forward strand.
TTACCACATAATTTGTGAGTACTATTGTTTTACCATTTCCATAGCTGATCCTGTGTCCAAAATCGTCACCATCATACATATAGTACTGGTGTGCCCAGACAGATTTGTCCCATAAATCCTTATCGTCTTCATATCCCGTTTCTCCTTCCGAAGCCAAACAACTCCCATCATACCCGGCAAATATGAAGGAAATGGCCATATCGACATTGGTGATCTCTCCGTCCCCGTCTCTGTCATATCCGGTAAGATCAATATACTCCGCTGCCTTATCTGCTGCGGCATTCAAGGCATCACTCAATTCTTTATCCGTCTCTTCAGTCTCCAGAGACCAGTTCCTGTGCTCCATATCAACGGTAACATGTATGACCCCGTCATTCACCTTATCGTAATCACCTTCTGCACAGGTTTCTTCAGCAGGAGCAAAGGTAAACTTCCCTCCCGACATTTCATAGTAATAATCGTATAAGCATCTCTCTGTCTCATAGAGCTCTTTATGCCAGTCCTTTTCCTGACTGTAACCTATATTATTAAAGCTCACGACTATGGTTATCAGGGGAAGGGTCTGGATATCGGAAGTAAGGGATGCAGTGCCCGCGTTTTTGTTTGCAGCCCTTAATCTGTCAAGAGTCGCGGGATCCGGAAGCTTTCTCTCCCTTATGGGACCATAGCCCATATTTCCTCCGATCTCGGAATACCTGTCCCTTGCATCTTTACTCTCAAGTATCCGGCCCTTTGCAACCCTTTTGATACCCCTTCCGGAGACAGGGGTCATATCTTTCCCATCCCAGAATATATACTTATAGTCCCCATTCTCATCCTTTATGAGAAGGTTATCATTCTCATCCGTCAGATAATGATAGAACTCATCACCCTTCAGTATGACAG
>JAFVEU010000157.1 GCA_017475845.1 Lachnospiraceae bacterium
ACAGTACCTGTCCGTGAACAGGATCCGAAGGTAAGAGCAACCAATTTTGACGAGGTTTGCTTAGGATACAATAAAGAAGAGGCTATGAGCGAGGCTGAGAGATGTCTTAACTGTAAGAATGCCCGCTGCATAGAGGGATGTCCCGTTTCCATCAATATTCCCGCGTTCATTCAGGCAGTCAAGTCCGATGATGTGGAAAAGGCTGCTGGTATAATCGCCGAATCCAGTGCACTTCCTGCAGTATGCGGAAGAGTCTGCCCCCAGGAGAGCCAGTGCGAAGGAAGGTGCGTCCGGGGCATAAAGGGAGAGCCCGTATCAATTGGAAAGCTTGAGAGATTCGTTGCCGATACCGCAAGGGAAATGGGTATCAAGCCTGAAGTCAAGGCCGAGAAGAAGGGTAAGAAGGTTGCCGTTATCGGTTCCGGTCCTTCCGGTCTTACCTGTGCCGGAGATCTGGCAAAGATGGGATATGACGTGACTATCTTTGAAGCTCTCCATAAGGCTGGCGGAGTGCTTGTTTACGGTATCCCTGAATTCCGTCTTCCCAAGGATAAGGTTGTGGGACCTGAGGTTGAGAATGTAAAGGCCCTTGGCGTAAAGATCGAGACCGACGTGGTCATCGGAAAGTCCACCACCATTGATTCCCTGCTGGAGGATGAAGGCTTTGACGCGGTATATATCGCATCCGGTGCCGGACTTCCCAGGTTCATGAATATCCCCGGAGAACAGGCTCTCGGAGTTTATTCGGCAAATGAGTTCCTTACCAGGAACAACCTTATGAAGGCATACAGGGATGATTATGACACACCCATCGCAAAGGGTAAGAAGGTGGTTGTTGTAGGCGGAGGAAACGTTGCAATGGATGCGGCCCGTACAGCTCTCCGTCTCGGAGCCGAGGTTCACGTGGTATACAGAAGGTCGGAGGCAGAGCTTCCTGCCAGAGTGGAAGAAGTACATCACGCCAAGGAAGAGGGCATCATTTTCGACCTTCTTCAGAATCCCGTTGAGATACTTGAGGATGAAAACGGCTGGGTAAGAGGAATAAGGATAATAAAGATGGAACTGGGAGAGCCCGATGAGTCCGGCAGGAGAAGCCCTGTGGAGATCCCCGGATCCGAATATGAGATCGAGTGCGACACAGTTATCATGTCTCTTGGAACAAGTCCCAACCCGCTTATTTCCAGTACCACAAAGGGACTGGAGACCAACAGGCGCAAGTGCATAGTCGCTGACGAGGCAAACGGTGCCACCAGTAAGGAAAAGGTTTACGCAGGCGGTGATGCCGTTACCGGAGCCGCTACGGTCATCCTGGCAATGGGAGCCGGCAGGGCTGCAGCAAAGGGTATAGACGAGTATCTTACAAAGAATAATTGATTTGTGAAACAGGGGTATAGCCTATGATATGTCCTAAGTGCGGTACGGAATACAGGGAAGGCTTTAGTGAATGCGCATACTGCCACATTGCTCTGGTGGAAAGATTGGAGGACGGTGTGGATGCGGAGGAGCTTTTTAAGGCTTCCGAGTCAGGCGGGGAGGAACAGGAGCTTAAGGAGATAAGCCCTGAGGAATTTGTACGTCTGGCAAGGAGCAAGGGCCTTACCGAGTCCGATATCATGGGAGCCATTGACGATACTTCGCCCTATGATGAAGGGGAAAGGCAGGAGAGCATGAAGCCCTACCGCAGGGCTGCGGACCGGGCAGAGGACCTTAAGTCCTCGGCCTACACCCTTCTCATCATAGGGGTGCTGGGGCTTGTTGCCGTATTTCTCCTGTATATCGGTGCCATCCCCATTCAGTTCAGCGGCACCGGCAGATATATAACGACAGGCACCATGTTTGTCATGTTTCTACTCTTCTTCATAATAGGCATCAATTCCTTCAGGAAGATAGGCCCCCTTACCGAAGAAGCGGAAAGGGAGGAAAAGAAGATAGAGGAGATACGGAATTTCTTCCATGAGTCCTATACGGCGGAGAGTCTTGACAGAGAGGCCATGAAGGATATGGATTCCTCGGTGGACGTTTATTTCATCAGATCCTCCTTTATGAAAGCAAAGCTTAATGAGCGTTTCATGGATCTGGAACCCTCATTCCTGGAGTATATAGTGGACGATCTCTACAGTGAGATGTTTGAAAAGGACGGGGAAGAAGAGGAATTACCGGAGGATGCTCCGGGTGAGGCTAAGGAAGTACCGGAGGAGGATAATTGACAAGAGTTGATATTCTCTGTGCCGGAAAGATAAGGGAAAAGTTTTACCGTGATGCGATAGCCGAATATGAAAAGCGGCTGTCGCATTACATTAGGCTGAGTATCCTTGAGGTTCAGGACGGTCCCGATAAGATACAGGAAGGGATCAGGATGGTACAACGGATCAAAGGGGAGCCGTATATCATCACCCTGGAGATAGAGGGGGAGGAATTATCCAGTACGGGTCTGTCGGAAATGATGACAGGCCTTGAAAACAGAGGTGAAAGCCATATCATGTTTGTTATAGGCGGTCCGGAGGGATTGGCTCCGGACCTCCTTGACAGGGCGGATTTCAGACTGAGCTTTTCAAAAATGACCTTTCCCCATCCCCTGATGAGGGTCATACTGCTGGAACAGATCTACAGGGCGTACAGGATAAAGAATAATGAGCCCTACCATAAATGAGAGCATTGAGAACAACGGAGAAGTCCGTTGCAGCATGACCGTGATCCTGTGTTTTTGTCGTTCGGATCTTGAAATATGACTATAGAGATAAAGGATATAACTGCCGATGATATAAGGAATGTTTTCGGCGGATTCGATATTTTTGCAAAACGTATAGAAAAGGAGTTTTCGACGGATATTTCCTTAAGAAACGGGGACGTCCTTGTCTCCGGTGAGGAAAGGGGGGTCCGGCATACCGCAAGTGTGCTTAAGGAGCTCTTTAAGCTGTCGGAAAAAGGATATACCATAGAAGAACAGAACGTGGAGTATATGATCTCCCTTGAAAAAGAAAACAGCGCGGAGCTTATGAGCTCCATTGCGGACAGCGGCGTGATCTGCCACACGGTACAGGGAAGACCCGTGAAGCCAAAGACATCGGGGCAGAAGTCCTATATAGATGCCATCAGGGAAAAGATGATAGTTTTCGGCATAGGACCCGCGGGTACCGGAAAGACGTATCTCGCCATGGCAATGGCCATCACCGCCTTCAAGAGCGGTGAAGTAAGCCGTATAATCTTAACAAGGCCTGCAATAGAAGCCGGGGAAAAGCTGGGGTTCCTGCCCGGTGATCTCCAAAGCAAGGTGGATCCCTATTTAAGGCCTCTTTATGATGCACTGTATCAGATAATGGGGGCAGAATCCTTCCAGAAGAATATGGAGAAGGGTCTTATAGAAGTGGCGCCTCTTGCATATATGAGGGGCCGTACACTGGATAATGCCTATATCATCCTGGATGAGGCACAGAATACCACACCGTCCCAGATGAAGATGTTCCTTACACGTATCGGCTTTGGTTCAAAGGTCGTTATCACCGGGGACAAGACACAGAAGGATCTTTTAGGGAGCGCCGTTTCAGGGCTGGATTCAGCGGAACGGGTTTTAAAAGGCATAGATGACATAGCCTTCATTTATCTCACATCAAAGGATGTGGTCCGTCACCCTCTGGTGCAGAAGATAGTAAAGGCTTATGAGGATTTCGAGGAAAGATCCGGCAGCGAAAAGAAAAGCATGAGGAGGAGCCGTTTTGGCAGACAAAAAGAAAAACGCTCTTAGTCCGGATTCGGCAAAGATATTGCTGCTCCTTATCATCCCCATTATCGGGATAGGCGGAACAGCCGCAGTTTCCATAATGAGGATGTTTTCTCTCCGGGAGATCCTGCTGAACACGGCGATCTCTGCGGCTCTTTGCATAGTTGCGGAAATACCCCTGAAATACTCGGTCTTTGAAGAAGAAGGCTCGGGATGGATCGTTACAGGCTATATATCGGGTCTTTTTATGTCTTTATCCTCCGCATTTTTGATGGAGTTTATGCTTCCCCTTGCCGCTCCGGCAGTCCTCATCGCCTTTTTATCCGGAGCATTTAACGGAGCAGCAGCACTCCTTCTTTTTGTGGGCATATCTTTTCTGGTGCTTTACGAGAGCTCGGTTTATTTTTTCTATGTTATGATATCGGGTTTTGTCCTGCTGGTGCTGTTTTCGGGACAGAAGAACACTCCAAGGCTGACTGCTGCCCTTACCTATTTTTCGGTGAGCATCGTCACCTATTTTTCCTGCTTCTTTCTGATGGGTCTGGAGCTTTCCCCGGAACTTGCGGTCTTTCCCCTGGTGGGAATGTTCTTAAACTTCCTTATAGTCTCCATTATAAGACCCAAGCTTATAGAGAATGTGATATTGAAAAAAGAGCTGTTCTACCGGAAGGTCATTGATACCGAATACGAGCTCATGCAGACCTTAAAGAATGAAAACCGCAGGGAGTACGACATTGCCATACATACGGCTCATTTCTGCGATATCCTGACGGAAAAGATGAATTCGGACAGGAGAAAATGCCTGGGGATCTGCTACTATAACAGTATCGGAGTGCTTAGAGGAGACCGGGACAACATCCCTGAAAAGAGCCTTTCCATGATAAGGGAAAGGGAGTTTCCTCCCGACATCATAGAAGGGATAAAGGAATATTATTCCATGAACAGCTTAAGGCTTTCCAAGGAGAGCGCTCTGGTGCTCATAATCCGCAGGGTGATATCGGATATCTATCTCTTTATTGATTCCAACGGGGGAAAAAGACCGGTATATAATAATATAATTACAACTGTTATGAGAGAGATGACCGGTAATCCCAGGATACTGAAGTCGGATCTTTCCTTAAATGACCTGAATCTTATCTCGGAAAAGCTGAGAGGTGAGGCGCTGTACTATGACTTTTTACTTTGAGGATCTCACTGGTAAAGGCAGGGATATTCCCTGTGAAGACATATTTCATCAGGTGGCAGCCCATGTCCTGTCCCGGGAAGGATGCCCTTTTGAAGCGGAGATAAGCCTGACGCTTGTGGGAAAGGAAGAGATAAAGGAGATGAACCGTGAGCATCGGGGTATCGACAGGGTCACGGACGTGCTGTCCTTTCCCATGGTGGATTTTCGGAAACCGGGAGATTTTTCCTTTATTGAAAATAATGATCCGGAGTATTTTGACCCTGATTCCGGGGAATTGATGCTCGGGGATATCGTTATATGTATGGAGAGGGCAGAGGAGCAGGCAGAGGAGTACGGCCACTCCAAAATAAGGGAATTTGCTTTCCTAATCGCACACAGTATGTTACACTTACTTGGGTTTGACCATGAGGAGGAAGAAGAAGAGCGGATAATGCTTGAAAAGCAGGAAAATGCCCTGTCCTCCCTTGGGATCACAAGATAGATAAAGGGATTTGTTCAGATGTATAGGAAGAATTTATTCAATATCTTTTTTATTGTTATTTCCATGTCCTTCGTTCTTTGTGCCTGCGGCAATAAGAACAGTGAGACCGGTAGTACGGAGCCGGAGCCGGTTATCGAGAACGGCTCGGAAAGTGTTTCCGACCCCAATGCCTATGCGGATTTTCAGGATGCTAAAGCGGAAAGCGCGTCTGCAGAGAGTGAAAAGACCTTTTCCAGCGGTCTTATAGCGGAATATGGCCATGAGTCTTCCTACGGATTGAAAAGGGAGGAAAAGGACAACATGATCCGCAGTTACCTTACGGGTAAGTTTGTGGATAAGGAGATAGGAGAGAGACGTCCCATTGCCGTGATGCTCAATAATATCGTGGATGCCCAGCCCATGAGCGGCACCTCCATGGCCGATGTGCTCTATGAGTGCGTGGTGGAGGGCTCCCTTACCCGTATGATGGGGATTTTTGAGAACTATGACGACCTTGACAAGATCGGTTCCGTCAGATCCTGCAGGAATTATTTCGTATACTATGCCCTGGAATTTGACGCGATCTACTGTCATTACGGCCAGTCAGCCTATGCCATGCCCCTTCTGGAGCAGGATTTCGTGGATAATCTGAGTGGTCTGTCCAGTGAGGGAGATACGGTATTCTACAGGACCACTGACAGGGTTGCGCCCCACAATGCCTATGCTTCCGCAAAGGGCATCAAAAAGGGCATAGAGATAAAGGGCTATGATAATAACTACAGCAGTGACTTTAAGGGAAAGTTCACCTTTGCCGATGACGGTGAGATCATAGTGCCGGACTCTCCGGATTCCTATGATGCAGTCCATGTTGAGCCCGGATACCTTATAAACAAGCCCTGGTTTGACTATGATGAGAAAAGCGGCAGATACTTAAGATATGAGTATGATGAACCCCAGATCGACGATGAAAATAAGGAGCAGCTGGCCGTTGACAATATAATCCTGCAGTATTCCTCCTGGGAAGTGGTGGATGAAAAGGGCTATCTGGGCTTTGACTGTCATTCCGGCGGAAAGATGACATACATCACCCACGGTAAGGCCCGGGACGGCTCCTGGATACGATTTGACGGGGATACAGGGTCGGTGAGATATTTTGACAATAACGGAA
>JAFVEU010000158.1 GCA_017475845.1 Lachnospiraceae bacterium
CTCATTATTCAGAAGACCCTGGTAGCCCTTGTCTATTCCCATAACGGAAAGCCCGTCCTTTAAGGCCTTTCTGACAACTGCGCGGATAGCCGCGTTCATTCCCGGCGCATCTCCGCCGCTGGTCAATACCGCTATGGTCTTTATAGCTTTTTCTGCTTTAGCCATCTTACATTCTCCAAACCTTCTTTAAGAGCCACGCCGTTAAAGTCCACTCCGTCCCTCACCGGGATGGCATCACACCCCAGGGATGTGTGATAAACGGAAGCACGGCCTGCGTACTGTAAACTCAGTCAATTATATTAAAAACAGGTGTGTTTTTCAAGTCGGACCCGGGATTTTCAGCCCACATACTTTATATTTTCCTCTCCAAACCTTGCTTTCAGGATCCCCATAAGCTCCTCATCCGCTTTCACGTTTCGGGATTCGGGCAGTATCTTCTGCTTTTTCTCTTTATTTAAGAAGATGATCACTCTGTCCCGTCCTTCGGAGTTTCTTAATAGGCTCTTTAGCTCCTCCTCCTTTTCCCGGTAGCTCTCCATATCTTCAAAGCGGATGTACAGACTCCCTCCCAGATCTTCAAAGGGAATGATCTCGTCCACCATGAGCTGTCCGTCCTTTTCATCATCCGCCTTTACTCTTCCCTTTAAGAGTACCTTTGAATCCTCGGTAATAACGGAGGCATTCTCCGCGTAGACCCTGGGCCAAGCTATGCATTCCACTGTCCCCAGCATATCCTCCAGGAAAAATACCGCCATGGTATCTCCCTTTTTGGTCTGCCTTCTTCTCACCGCAGTGATCATGCCGCCTATGGCAACCTTCCTGCCCTCTCTTATGCCGATCTCATTGGTCTCGGGATTAAGGAGAAAATCAACGCTGGACACATCGGAGTTTTTCTTTATAAGCTTCTCGTACTGCATAAGGGGATGTCCGGTAAGGTAGATACCCAGCACCTCTTTTTCGTAAGACAGCTTGGTCTCCTCTGGATATTCCTCTATATCCGGCAGGTTATCTCCGGTATAGGAGCTGTTTTCCCCGGGATCCAGATATTCAAACAGATTCATCTGACCTGCCATATTGTCCTTTTTCTCTCGGATCGCCGAGTCCAGAAGGCCCTCATAAACCTCCATGTACTGGCGTCTTTTGCCGCCGAAGCTGTCAAAGACTCCGGCCTTTATAAAGGCTTCCACCGTCCGGCGGTTCACTTCGTTCCCGGCCATGCGGTTCACGAAATCCCTGAGGGAAGTGAAGGCGCCGTTTTCTTCCCTCTCCCTGACCACTGCCTGTATGACGGATACGCCTACAGCCTTTATGGCGGAAAGCCCGTACCTGATGCTGTGCTCCCCTGCGGGGGAGAATCCGGACACGGCCTTGTTGATATCCGGAGGCAGTAGCTCTATACCCATGCTTCTCGCAGAAAGCATGTATCCCGAGAGCTTCCCCGGATTGTCCAGCACGCTGGTCATAAGGCTCGCCATGAATTCTACCGGATAGTAGTATTTCAGGAAGGCAGTCTGCATGGTGATATAGGCGTAGCAGGCGGCGTGGGATTTATTGAAAGCGTATTTCGCAAAATCGTTCATGCTTGCGTAGATCTTAAGGGCTGCTTCCTCGCTTATGCCGTTTGCGATACAGCCGGGGATCTTCTGCATTGATTCCCTTACCTTCATCTCTCCGCCGTAAACGAAGATATCCCTGCTCTCGTCAATGACCTTCTGCTTCTTCTTGCTCATGGCCCGGCGGATGATATCAGCTGCTCCCAGGGAATAGCCTGCCAGATCCCTGAAGATCTGCATGACCTGTTCCTGGTAAACTATGCAGCCGTAAGTGGGCTTCAGTATCGGTTCCAGCTCGGGACAGAGGTATTTCACGCTGTCCTGGGTCCTCTTTCCTTCTATGTACTGAGGGATAAAGTCCATGGGACCCGGTCTGTACAGGGCTATGCCGGCAATGATATCTTCAAGGCTTTCCGGAGCCAGGTCCTTCATGAAACGCTGCATCCCCCCGGACTCCAGCTGGAATATCCCGTCAGTATCGCCGGTTCCGATATACTTTAAGGTTCCGGGATCATCATAATCAATGTCATTGATGTTTAAGCTCCCGCCTGTTCTCTCATTTATAAAATCCACCGCATTCTGTATGACCGTAAGGGTACGGAGTCCCAGGAAATCCATTTTCAGAAGTCCCAGTTCCTCCAACGTGGTCATGGTGAACTGGGTGGTTATCTCCCCGTTTGCCCCTCTGGAAAGAGGCACGTATCTGTCAGCGTCCTCCGGTGTGATGAGTATTCCTGCGGCATGCATGGAAGTATGCCTGGGCAGTCCTTCAAGGCGCATGCTCATGTCAATGACCTGTTTCACCTGAGGATCCGACTCGTAGAGCTTCCTTAAGTCGTTATTCTCATCCAGAGCCTTTTTCAGGGTGATATTAAGCTCGTTGGGGATCATCTTTGAAAGGCTGTCCCCGAAAGCATAGGGCAGATCCATGACCCGGGTCACGTCCCTTATCACTCCCTTTGC
>JAFVEU010000159.1 GCA_017475845.1 Lachnospiraceae bacterium
CCTATACGGACATTGAGAGCCGCATACTTCTTCGCAAGCTCCGGAGAAAGTCCGCCTCCGCCGCAGACGATACGTCTGATATTCCGTCCGTAGACCGCACGAAGGGCATCGGCTTCCGTAAGTCCGGGATCGGATGCAGCAAGAGCTGCGATCTTGTTATAGAGAGATTTTGCGATCATGGGCACAATATAGATCAGTGTGGGCTCAAAGGTGCGTAAGTGCTTTCCGAGAAGCGAAAGGGGACCGTTGATGCAGAGGGTTGCCCCGATTGCCATCATATGAAAGACGTTGGTATTTATGCAGAAGGAATGATGGATCGGAAGCACATTTAAGCACACGGTATTATCTACTCCGTCATCCACATCATCGAGGGAAAGAACGTTGCCTGTCAGGTTGGCGTTAGTTAACATAACTCCTTTGCCCCTCCCGGTGGTTCCGGAAGTATAGAGTATCATACAGAGGTCATCCCCACCGGCTTCACAGGCTTCCCCGTTCACAGCCCATTCCTTTCCGGTAAAACGCATGTCCTTCAGGATATCGTTTAATGAAGGGGCTTTCCGTACCGTCTGGATGGAATAGTATTCTTTGATCCCGGGGCACAGATCTTTTAAGTCCTTTACAACAGGCTCATGCTCCCAGTCATAAAACAGGATATCCACCTCTGCCCGGTTAAGGCAGTCAGCAAGGTGCGCAAGGTCCAGCTGGTAGACAAGAGGCACCGCCACATTTCCGGAGGCCATAACCCCTACCATGGTACTGATATAGTGAACGCTTGAGGATCCGAAAAGGCCTACGTGAACAGGTCTCCCCCACTTCTTCCTCTCCTCATTTACATATGCCCCCACTATCCTGCAAAGCTCTCCGAACCTTTCGTAGGTGATATCGTAGATCACGTCATCCTCCCGCTCATAGCGGAGATAGATCTTATCCCTGTAAAGCTGTACGGCCCTCTCCAGCAGGTCTCTGATAGTTACGGTGTTTTCATACGTGATCATGCTGTTAATCCTCCTCATCTGGTGTTTTTACTGTATGCATCGGATTTTATCCGTGTAAAACCGAATTCAGGAACTCTGTCCTCTTCTTCAGTGCGTCTTTAAGGACAGAGCTGTCCTTTGCCATATCGTATGAATGGACGGTTCCCTTTGTTTCGTTTAGTATCACATTACATCCTGCGTTTCTTAAAATTGCCGCATACTCCGTTCCTTCGTCATGAAGGGCATCGAACTCGGCTGTTTCTATATACGCAGGAGGAAGTCCTTCAAAGGAACCGGCTTCGGCAGGGGAAGTATAATACTTAACCCCCTCTTCCCTGTCTGATCTGATTATCTTCATATAGGACCTTATGGCGTCACTGTTTACAACAGGCACATCTGTAAACCGTTCCATGGACTTCGTATTGCCTCTGGTATCCAGACTGGGATATAAAAGAGCCTGTCCCGCCGGGAGCTGAATCCCCTTATCTCTTGTTAACAGGCTGACAGCCGCGGAAATAGTCCCTCCTGAACTGTCACCCATAACCGCCACATGTCCGCTGTCGATCCCGAACCTGTCTCTCTCTGATAAAAGATAGCTGTATATCTCAAGCCCCTCCTTGATCTGCGTGGGCGGATTGTATTTCGGAGCGAGATCGTACATAGGAAGGAACACCCTTGCCCCGGTTCTTTCTGCCACTATGGCTGCCAGACGGTAGTGATATGGCAGTGCCGGAAACAGATACGCTCCGCCGTGGAAAAAGACTACCGCAGGAGTTTTTTCACCCTGGTCTATCTCTGCCGGACAGTACTCAAGGGTATTTATGACTCCCTTCGGAGAAGCGCTGCACGGTATCCTGTGCCGTATCACCCTGTACTCATCCGTTGATCCCTGCTTATCAGGAAGTTTCCGGTACATCAGCTGCACAAGCTTTATCTGGAATCTGCTTTTCGCAACCGGAATCCTGTAGAGCTGCTTAAGCTCCGGATGGATATTGTACTTATCCCTGATATCCTTCTTTTTCCTGTCAAAGGACATCTTCACGATGAGTTCCGTTCTCTCCGGCAGGACAAAGATACGGACATCATCGGAAATACTTGCGATTATTGAGCGGCTTATCTCGATCCAGTCTCTTTCACCGCTTTCTTCATAGCGGTCAAAGGATGTGAAGCTGTAGGAATCCATTGTCCATACATAGGCTCCTTCATACTCTTCAAGACCGGATTCCTTAAGATCACTCTCCTTTTCCTTCTGAACACCGATCCTTCGAACTTCATCCTCCATACTCCCAAGGGTCTCGTAGCTGCTTTTAAGGAGAAACCCTATCTTTTCGGTAATACTCTTAAATTCCGGCAGTCCTCCTTCCGGGATCGCTTCCGGCTCCCCCGGTTTTGGAAATGAAAGCTTTAACACACATTTTTTATTGTCGCCTTCTATGGTGAATCTGCCCCTGGGTTCATCATTGAGTAGCCGCACCATTTCAGAGATCTCCTCTGCTGCCAGCCTGAGGAGAAGGCGGCTTCTGTTATTTATTCTGTTATCCGAAGCGAATTTATCTGCGATTTCCGTAGCTCTTATGATGTAGCTCTCTTCTTCCATTTACCTCTCCCTCCGGTAATTTTTAGAATATCATGAAAACTGTCCGGCACCCTGGTAACATAGTATTATAGCGTGATAATGTCAAGACACCAAAGCTGCCTGACCGGGAAAGAAGCTTACCCGGGGCGGGAAAATATCATCCTTTCCGCGCTTTCATATTCCACCGGATTTCTGGACTTGAGCAGTGCCCTTATCATCCGCTGTGAATCCCGGAACATGGGATTTTCCTATGCCCAGCCCCACAGCTCCTTCATCTTATCCAGTGCATACTTATCGGCGTTAAGCTCACTTCTGTATATCTTAAAGATAATCCGGAAAAAAAGCCGGAACTCCTCCGGATCCAGAGGCTCTCCGCCCTTATACTCCCTTGCCAGAGCGGGATCCGTGATAAGTCCACGGCCGATCATCACCGCCCTAAGTTCAGGATACTTATTTTCCTTTTCTCTTATATCTTCAGGGCTTTTTATATCACC
>JAFVEU010000160.1 GCA_017475845.1 Lachnospiraceae bacterium
CCGTGGAGGTAGTCCTTGTAGGAAAAGAGAAGAAGGACAGGATCATGAGCAGCGAGGAGAGGCGTATCGTATCCTATCACGAGCTAGGCCACGCCCTCTTGTCCGCCCTTCAGAAAAATACGGAGCCGGTGCAGAAGATAACCATAGTTCCAAGGACCATGGGAGCTCTGGGCTATGTGATGCAGGTGCCGGAGGAGGAAAAATACTTAAACAGCGAGGCGGAACTCAGGGCGCTGCTGATCACCACTCTGGGAGGCAGAGCTGCGGAGGAGCTGGTATTTGATACCGTTACCACCGGAGCTGCCAATGATATCGAAAAGGCTACCAGGATCGCCCGTTCCATGGTGACCCAGTACGGAATGAGCAAGAAATTCGGCCTCATGAGCCTGGAGACCATAGAGGACAGATATCTGGACGGAAGGGCAGTGCTGAACTGCTCCGACGAGACCGCGGCGGACATTGATAACGAGGTCATGAAGCTCTTAAAGGATTCCTATAAGGAAGCGAAGAGGCTCTTAAAGGACAACAGAAAGCTCCTTGACAAGCTGGCGGCCTTCCTTATCAAGAGAGAGACCATCACCGGCGCCGAATTCATGAAGATCTACTGTAAGGAAAAGGGCATTCCCGTTCCCGAGAAGAAGAATTACGAAGAACGCTTCAGGGAGACAAGGGCTGACCGGGAAGAGGGCGGTAAGGAAGGAATGGATACAGCCGGAACCGGTGAAGATCCGAAGCAGGAACAGGCCTTTGAAAAGCCTGCGGAGAAAAGGGTCATCCGAAACGGCAGCGGTTCCGACTGGAATTCAAGGAACAATGCGCCCCAGAACCAGATGCCCGGACAGCAGATAGATTTTACCATTGATGACAGCCTGATCCCCGGCAGGGAGCCTTCGGATCCCGACGGCCCTAAGGATATGAACGGATCGGGAGAAAACGATACGGACAGCGTTGATGGAATTTGATATAGAGGAAAATCTTTCCCGGCTGCCGAAAAAGCCCGGGGTTTATCTCATGCATGCGGATGATGATGAGATAATCTATGTGGGAAAGGCCAAAAACTTATTTAACAGGGTTCATTCATATTTCAGGAGCAATAAGAAGAGCGCCAAGATCCTGAAGATGGTGAGCCGCATAGCGTATTTTGAATATATCGTCACGGATTCCGAGATGGAAGCTCTGGTGCTGGAGAGCAATCTCATAAAGAAGCACCGTCCCAGGTATAATACCATGCTGAAGGACGATAAGAGCTACCCCTATATCAGGGTGACGGTGAATGAGGATTATCCCCGTATCCTTTTTACAAGAAGGCCAAAGGGGGATACCCGTATCGAAAAAAAGACGGGCCACAGGATGTTCGGGCCCTATACCTCCTCTCTTGCGGTAAGGGACACCATTGAGCTCATTAACCGGCTTTTTAAGCTTAGGACCTGCAACCGGAAGCTGCCTGAGGATACGGACAGGATGCGGCCCTGCTTAAACTACCACATACATAAGTGCTCCGCCCCCTGCAAGAGCGGCTGTATCACAAAGGACGAATACAGGGAAGCTGTGGAGGGGGCCATTGACCTGCTGGAAGGAAATATCACTTCCGTCATAAATATGCTGCAGGCCAGAATGGAAGAGGCATCTTCGGAGCTCCGCTATGAGGATGCGCTGAATTACAGGAATCTCATTTCTTCGGTAAAGAGCATTTCCGTCAAGCAGAAGATCACCCTTACGGGAAGTGAGGAAGACCGTGATGTGGTGGCTCTTGTCTCCGAGGGTGAGGAGGCTGTGGTCCAGATATTTTTTGTCAGGGACGGAAGGCTAAACGGCAGGGATCACTATTATATGTCCTCCGTGGGAGGGCTCACGGCCGGAGAGGTGCTGGAGAGCTTTGTAAAGCAGTTTTATTCCGGGACTCCCTTTATCCCCAGGGAGATCATGCTGGAAGAGGATATAGAGGACAGGGAGGTCATCGAGGAATGGCTTTCTTCAAAAAGGGGAACAAAGGTCTCCATCCTGATCCCCAAAAGGGGGATGAAGGAGAGGTTACTGCGTCTCGCAAAGAAGAATGCGGAGCTTATCCTTAATACTGACAGAGAGAAATTAAGGAAGAACGAGGAAAAGACCAGAGGAGCAGCCAGAGAGCTCTCGGAGATACTGGGGATAGAAAGCGCTGACAGGATAGAGTCCTATGATATCTCCAATATCAGCGGCTTTGAGTCCGTGGGAAGCATGGTGGTCTTTGAAAAAGGACGGGCAAAGAATTCCGATTACAGGAAATTCAGGATAAAGACGGTAAAGGGACCCAATGATTACGCCAGCATGGAAGAGGTGCTGGGCCGGCGCTTTGAAAGACTTCTTAAGGGTGAGGAAAAGGAAGGGGATTCCTTTATAAGGATTCCGGACCTTATCCTCATGGACGGCGGAAAGGGGCAGGTGAACATTGCTCTTAAGGTACTGTCCCGGCTGAAGCTGGATATTCCCGTTGCCGGAATGGTGAAGGACGATCATCACCGGACCAGGGGTTTATATTATGATAACCGTGAGCTTCCCATAGATGACCACTCCGAAAGCTTTCACCTTATCACCAGGGTGCAGGACGAGACCCACCGCTTCGCCATAGATTATTTCAGGTCTCTCCACAATAAGACCACTCTCCATTCCATTCTGGATGATATAAAGGGTGTGGGGGAGAAAAGGAGAAAGGCCCTCCTCAGGGAATTCGGCTCACTTGAAAAGATCAGGGAGGCCACCTTGGAGGAGCTTGATAAGGTGCCGGAGATGGACCGGAGATCCGCTGCCGCGGTCTATGAATACTTTCACGGCGGAGACAGCGGTGAATGAGCGGTATTTTACAGCGGGTTTATTTTTGATATAATGATACACAGGGTCAGAAGGTCACAAATGACGTGCCTGCATGGAAATTTGTGACTTTATGACCCGCAAAACACGAAGGGTGCAGTCATTTTCGGAAGAGAATGACTGGAACTGTGAGTGTTTTAGCAGCACGCTGCGCACGCAGTGTGCGTGCTGCGTATCAAGAATGAGGGTACATAATTTATAGTGTTTCGGAGGTATATATGGCTACAGTCTCACTGGACAGTTTCATAGAGAAGATGGAGCTTGTCAATCTCACTCCCCATATTCCCACGGAGAGCGTGCGTATCACCCAGCCGGAAATAAACCGTCCCGCGCTTCAGCTCACGGGATTTTTCGATCATTTTGATTCCGCCAGGGTGGAGATCGTCGGCTTCGTGGAATATTCCTATATGATCACCATGACGGATGAGAGAAAGGATGAGATTTACGGAAAGCTTTTATCCAGCGGCATCCCCTGTGTCATCTTCTGCAGGGATCTGGAACCGGATGAGAAGTTCATGTGGTATGCCGGTGAGAATAAGGTGCCGGTCTTCAAGACTTCAAAGTCCACATCCGATTTCATGGCGGAGACCATCAAATGGCTTAACGTAAAGCTTGCTCCCTGTATCTCCATTCACGGAGTGCTTGTGGACGTTAACGGTGAGGGCCTTTTGATCACGGGAGAGAGCGGGATAGGAAAGAGTGAAGCCGCCCTTGAGCTTGTAAAGAGAGGCCATCGTCTCATATCCGATGATGTGGTGGAGATAAGAAAGGTAAGCGATGACACCCTTATAGGGAGCGCTCCCGACATCACCAAGCACTTCATAGAGCTGAGAGGTATCGGGATCATTGACGTGAAGGCTCTTTTCGGTGCCACCAGCGGAAAGGAGACCCAGAGCATAGATCTGGTGATAAAGATTGAGGACTGGGACAGGGACAAGGATTACGACAGACTCGGAATGGAGGAAGAGTATACCGAGTATCTGGGGAAAAGAGTGGTATGTCATAACATTCCCATCCGTCCGGGCCGTAATCTGGCCATAATCTGCGAGACCGCAGCCATCAATTACAGACAGAAGAAGATGGGCTACAACGCAGCCCAGGAGTTATATAAGAGAGTGCAGGATAATCTCAGCAAAAAGAGGGAGGAATGAAGATGAGTTACATATTCGGTGTAGATGTAGGCGGTACATCAGTAAAGATCGGACTGTTCACAGGTGAGGGCGAGCTTCTGGAAAAGTGGTCAATACCCACCAATACCGATAATGACGGGGTTTCCATCCTTCCGGATATTGCCGCATCCATAGAAGAGAAGATCACGGAAAAGGGGCTTTCATATTCCGATATACTGGGTGTGGGACTGGGACTTCCGGGACCCGTGGATGAAAAGGGCGTGATCAGAAGGGCAGTTAATCTCCACTGGCATGACACCTTCAATGTGGAAGAAAGGCTTATGTCCTGCTTTAAGGAAGATATCAGGGTAAAGGCCGGAAATGACGCCAATGTGGCCGCTCTGGGAGAGGCCTGGATGGGGGCCGGAAAGGGCTATAAGAATATAGTCATGGTGACTCTCGGTACCGGCATCGGAGGAGGAGTCATAATAAACGGGAAGATGGTTACCGGGACCACCGGAGCAGCGGGGGAGATAGGTCATACCTACACCGGGACTGATACGGAAGAGCCTTGCAATTGCGGAAACAGGGGATGCCTTGAGCAGTTTGCGTCTGCCACCGGTATAGTCAGGCTCTTAAAGAAAGAGATGGAAAAGAATCCCGACGAGAAAACGGAAATGAATGAGAGACCCATAAACGCAAAGGAGATGTGGGAAGCGGTCAAGAATAAGGATCCTCTTGCCACCAGAGTCGCAGGACAGTTCGGGCAGTACCTTGGCACCGGTCTCTCCGTGGTTGCAGGTGTCTTAAATCCCGAGATCATAATAATCGGCGGCGGGGTTTCCATGTCCGGAGACGTGATAATGCCCTTTATCACGGAGAATTATAAGAAGCATGTGTTCCACGCCAGCGCCGACACCAAATTTGTCAGGGCTACCCTCGGAAATGACGGCGGTATTTACGGAGCTGCCGCGCTTCTGATCTGAAGTATGATCTTATGACCGTGATCCGGTGTTTCGACCTTCGGATCACTGTATTTCCGTATCTGTCCGGGATCCGAAGGGCTTTGAACGGATACGTATTTTCAGGAAAATATGATAAAGGATATTTTAAATGAGATATTAAATATCATCCCGGAGGACAGGGTCTGCCGGGATGAACCTATGAATAAGCATACTTCCTTCCGCACCGGAGGTCCTGCCGACTGTTATATAAGGATAGGAAGTGTGGAGGAGCTGTCTGCCCTTTTTAATCTTTTTAATAGCACCGGACAGGAATATGTGGTCATCGGGAACGGCAGCAACCTGCTCTTTTCCGACAGGGGATACAGGGGCGCGGTGATAGAGATTCTCTCCGGAATGTCCTCCCTTTCCGTAGAGGGAGAGAAGATCGTGGCAGATGCCGGAACCCTGTTGTCAAAGGTTTCGGATGCCGCCCTTAAGAACAGCCTTAAAGGCTTTGAATTTGCATCCGGGATCCCGGGTACCGTTGGAGGGGCCATGGTAATGAACGCAGGAGCCTACGGCGGTGAGATGAAGGATATAGTCCTCTCTGTGAGGGTTATAGATAAAGAGGGCAGAAGCGTGGAGCTTTCCAATGAGGAGATGGATTTCGGCTACCGGAAAAGCGTTATAAAAGAAAAAGGCTATATAGTGACGCAGACCGTTTTTTCCCTGGAGAAGGGAGAAGAGGCGGAAATAGAAAGCCGGATCAGGGAGCTTTCCGGGATGCGCCGGGAAAAGCAGCCTCTGGAATTTCCCAGTGCCGGCAGCACCTTTAAGAGGCCGGAAAACAATTTCGCAGGGAAGCTTATCATGGAAGCGGGGCTCTCAGGCCTTAAGTCCGGCGGTGCGAAGGTGTCGGAAAAACACTGCGGTTTCATAATAAATGAGGGCGGAGCCACTTCCGGCGATATCTACTCATTGATAAAAGAGGTGCAGGAAAAGGTTTTCCAGTCCAGCGGCATCAGGCTGGAACCCGAGGTGATGATGATAGGAGAGTTCTAGACCTTATGCGTTTTGTTATCGTTACCGGCATGAGCGGAGCCGGAAAAAGCACATCGTTGAAAATGCTGGAGGATCTGGGTTATTTCTGTGTGGACAATCTTCCGGTGCCCCTTATCGGCAAGTTTGCGGAGCTTGCAAATGAGCCTAACAGCGAGCTGAGCAAGATCGCCGTCGGCATAGATGTGCGTACAGGCTTAAAGAAGGTGGAGGATGCCTTAAAGAGCTTAAGGGAAGCAGGCTTTTCCTTTGAGATCCTTTTTCTGGAATGCGATGATGATGTTCTGGTAAAGCGGTTTAAGGAGACCAGGAGGGCTCATCCCCTTGTGGGAAGCGGCAGGGTGGAGGACGGCATCGAACAGGAGAGGGAGCTTCTCCGTTATCTGAAAAAGAACGCCTCTTTTATCATAGATACCAGCCACCTTCTGACAAGGGAGCTTAAGACCGAGATCGACGACATCTTTTCCAAGAACAAGGGCTTCGGAAATCTCTTTATCACAGTGCTTTCCTTTGGCTACAAATACGGGATCCCAAGTGATGCGGATCTGGTATTTGATGTGAGGTTCCTGCCAAATCCCTATTATATCGATGAGCTTAAATACAAAAGCGGTGAGGACAAAGAGGTGAGGGATTATGTCCTGAGCTTCGATGAAGCAAATATATTCCTTGACAAATGTCTGGATCTGATTTCATTTCTTATCCCCAATTATGTGCTGGAAGGAAAGAACCAGCTGGTTATAGCCATAGGATGTACAGGGGGCAAGCACAGGAGCGTGACCCTGGCAAACAGGCTCTTTGAAAGGCTGTCCGAAAGCAGCGGCTACGGCTTAAGAAAAGAGCACAGGGATATCTATAAGGACAGAAAGTAGAATACCAAAATGCCAGGGGTTTCATACATCACTTGCGGTGAACGCAAGTGACTGTAATGGGTAGTTATAGTAGAATGTCGTTTTCATCGGATGTTAAAAACGAGATATGTTCCTCGGTGCCTGAAGCCAGGCACTGCCAGCTGGCCTGTCTGGCCGGTCTTACCCTTATGAGCGCGGATATCTCCTATGCTCCCGGGAAGGGGATGATGATCAGCTATCACACGGAGAATGAAGCGGTTTCCAGATTGTGCTTTACATTATTGAAAAAAACCATTAGAATATGTGCTGATGTTCAAATTCGTTGGGGGAAAACACCTGTATACAGGCTCTTACTGAAGGGCGGTGAAGCCCGCTCGGTATGCGAGATGCTGAAGATCAGGGTTGGAGACAGGACGGTGAACAGCCTTCTTTATGAGAGATCCTGCTGCAGGAAGAATCTCATAAAGGGAGCTTTTCTCTCCGGGGGATCCGTCAGCAGGCCGGATGGCTCGTATCATATGGAATTTGTCTGTGATACGGAAGAGGCCGCAGAAAGTCTCCGCTCCGTCATTTTAAGCTTTGATCTCGAGAGCCGTATCATCAGGAGAAAAAACAATCATGTGGTCTATCTGAAGGATGGGGACACGATCGTTACGATGCTGAATATCATGGGGGCACCGCTTTCACTCATGGATATGGAGAACGCACGTATCCTTAAGGACATGAGAAATACGGTGAACAGGCGTGTAAACTGCGAAACAGCCAATATCGCAAAGACTGTGAACGCAGCAGTGAGACAGGTAAATGATATCGAATATATCAGAGATCTGAGGGGATTTGGTTTCTTAAGCGACTCACTACGGGAGATGGCGGAGATAAGACTTGCCCATCCCGATGCCGCTTTGAAAGAACTTGGTGATTTTCTTGATCCGCCTGTGGGTAAATCCGGAGTAAACCACAGACTGAGAAAGCTCAGTCAGATTGCGGACGACTTAAGGAGGAATTTTTATGACCAGGAAAACAGTTGAAGTCTCGATGCAGGAGGGACTCGACACCAGACCCATCGCCATGCTTGTTCAGATTGCAAGTCAGTATGAATCTACGGTTTATATTGAATATGATGATAAGCATGTGAATGCAAAGAGTATCATGGGAATGATGACTCTTGCCCTCAAGAACGGAGACAGGGTTGACGTGGTAACGGACGGCTCTGACGAAGCCAAGGCTGCAGACGGCCTCAGTAATTATCTGGAAGGCTTAGAGGTGGCGGTAGGACAGTAAGCCCCGCAAGCGTGGTGGATATGGAAAAAAGGATGTATTTCATCTACAATCCTCATGCGGGAATGGAGAGGATAAGGAGTAACCTTTTAGATATCATCGACGTCTTTTCCAGAGACGGGTATGAGGTTACGGTCTGTCCCACCAGAAGAAGAGGGGATGGAACGGAAGCCACCGCTAAGATGAAGGAAGGCTATGATATTCTGGTCTGCTGCGGAGGTGACGGGACACTGGATGAGGTGGTGGCCGGGATGATGAAACGCTCTGACCGGATTCCCATAGGCTATGTCCCTGCAGGCAGCACCAATGATTTTGCACGTACCCTGCAGATCCCCTCAAATATGCAGAAAGCGGCGGAGGTCATTTCAGGAGGCAGGGAATTCAAGTGCGATATAGGTTCCTTTAATGACAGGCCTTTTGTGTATGTAGCGGCCTTCGGGCTGTTTACCGATGTTTCCTACGGTACCGGGCAGGACTTAAAGAATACCTTCGGGCATCTGGCCTACATAATGGAAGCCTTTGCAAGACTGGGAGAGATAAAGAGCTGCCGCATGAAGGTGGTTCACGACGGCATCACGGAGGAGGATGAATACCTCTTCGGGATGGTGAGCAATTCCCTTTCCGTTGCGGGGATAAGCTTTCTTGCTAAATCCGGTATAATACTGGATGACGGGCTCTTTGAGGTGACTCTTGTAAAGATGCCTTCCGGCCCCATAAATCCCGGCAACATAGCCACAGCTCTCATGAACGGCGTTTCAAATGAGCAGGTCAGCTTTTTCAGGGCAAAGGAAGTGAGCTTTCTTTCTAAGGAAGCGGTTTCCTGGACTCTGGACGGTGAGTTCGGAGGCAGCCTTAAGAGAGTTAAGATAGAGAACAAACATAAAAGCCTCAGCATTATGGTGCCGGCAAATGCAAAGATACCCGGAAAAACGAAGGTTCCGAAGGTTTCCATAAAGACCCTTCCCCCTTCTCCGGCATAAGTCATGGAAGTCTTCCGCCTTTAGAGGCGTGGGACATATATTATTTTATAAGAAAGGATGGAAACAATATGCCATTAGTTACAACAACCGAGATGTTCAAAAAAGCATATAACGGAGGATACGCTATCGGCGCATTCAATGTGAACAACATGGAGATAGTCCAGGCTATTACAGAAGCTGCCTGGGAGCTTCATTCTCCCGTTATCCTCCAGGCTTCGGCAGGAGCCAGGAAGTACGCAAAGCAGGCTTACTTAAAGCACCTGGTAGAGGCTGCTGTGGAAGCTACTAACGACGAGATCCCCATTTCCCTTCATCTGGATCACGGCGCAGATTTCGAAGTATGTAAGGATTGTATCGATAACGGCTTTACTTCTGTCATGATCGACGGTTCTTCAAGGCCCTTCGATGACAACGTTGCAGTTTCAAAGCAGGTTGCCGACTATGCACACGAGAGAGGCGTTGTTGTAGAAGCTGAGCTTGGTACTCTTGCAGGTGTTGAGGACGATGTAAATGTTGCCGCTGAGACCGCACAGTACACCGATCCCGATCAGGTTGTGGAGTTCGTTGAGCGTACAGGTGTTGATTCACTTGCCATCGCCATCGGAACCAGCCACGGCGCATACAAGTTTAAGCCCGGCACAGATCCCCACATCCGTCTGGACATTCTTGAAGAGATCTCCAAGAGACTGCCCGGCTTCCCCATCGTTCTTCACGGATCTTCTTCCGTACCTCAGGAGTACGTAAAGATCATAAACAGCAACGGCGGAGCACTGCAGGATGCTATCGGTATCCCTGAGGACCAGCTTCGTGAAGCTGCAAAGAGGGCTGTCTGCAAGATCAATATCGACTCCGACCTTCGTCTCGGTATGACTGCAGGTATCAGGGAGCACATGGCTGCTCATCCCGATCATTTTGATCCCCGTCAGTATATCGCAGACGGACGTACCTATGTAAAAGAGATCGTTCACAACAAGATCATCAACGTTCTTGGTTCAGAGAACACGGCTTGATCAAAGTCATAACGGATATTGGCGCCCGGCAGCTGCCGGGCGCTTTTCGTCTATAACGTATTAACTGTATTTCCAACGCAGATCCTGCAGGCAATTTGTTTTCAGGGAAGTATGAATCGGATCAGCTTATGGTCATCGACCTGCACTGATTCCCCGGTGGGGGTGAAGCCCAGCTTTTCCGCAAAACGGATTGAGGGCAGATTATCCGGATGGATGAAGGCGTTAAGGGTACTGAGGCCAAGAATGTCCCGGGCATATCTGATAAGTGCTGTGCAGACTTCTGTGGCGATGCCCTGCTTTCTGTAGGGTTCTGACAGGAGATAGCCAAGTTCAAGGTCGCTGAAGCCTTCGCGGTTTGAAAATCCGGCTCTTCCCATAAGAGCTCCGGTCTTTTTATCGATCACATTCCAGAAGCCGTATCCGAAGAATCCGTACATTTTTTCTATGTAAGCCTTCTGGAAATCCCTTTCCTCCTCCTTTGTGGGCAGAAGAGGAGGGATAAAGCGCTTTATCTCATGATCCTCATAGAGAGCGAAAAGTGCATCGATATCGTCGAGGGTGAGCTCCCGGATAAGGGTCCTTTCGGTTTCCGCAATAAGCCAGGGGAGCCGTCTTTTTCTCTGATACATCTTTTCGACAAAGTCCGCCGTGATCTCGTCAAAGCCTTCTATGACACATTCCGTATCGGAAATACGATGGCTGAGTATGGTCCTTCCTTCGGGGAGATATGCCATATAGCCGGTGTCATGGAGTCTGGCAAAGTTAACGCCGGTCATGTTGTCGGTTATGGTGTAGGAATTATCCGGAATGGGACCCACGGGGAAAGCTCTGTCCGGATCTATGGTATAGAGCTTCACATTTTCCGAATCCAGTTCCTCCATAAGGTCAGCGAGAAACGGAGCACCGGGATCTGATATGCAGAAGAAACAGTTCTTTAAGTCGTTCATATTTTGACCTTATGCCGCAGGCATCAGTGTCTCATCGGTGACGTGCTTGCGCGGCACCGATGCAAGTTTGAAACAATTGTTTCAAACTTGCCTTTAAAAGGGAGGATGCCAGGTGCCGGGCACCTGGCATTATTATGAAAAAGTTTTAATATAGTATTTACTACTATGGAAGATGTCTTTTATTTGATAATACGAGTATATACAAATCTTGTGTACAAAATTCATTTTCCGCATGAAATATTTTCAAATGATTTGTAAACATGATGTGAACAAGCCCTTTTTTCAGAGCTTCCGACTATGCAAAGGAATTAAAAAAGTCCATTTTAAGGGCTTTTAACAGGGGTTTTTAAACAAAAATGCCGCAAAACGTTGACAGAGAGAGATTTCAAGGCTATTATCTATAATTGAGTAAAAAAATAGCGCACGAAATACGGGTTTCGTAAGCTTGTTGGTTTTTGGAGGGATTATAGATGGCTATTAAGAGAAGAGCTGGTGCTGTGACTATTGATGTTAAGGATGTTGTTGCAGCTACTGAGAAGAAGACAGAGGAGAAAGCTGTTGTAGCAGCTGAGCCGGCTCCCGCAAAGAAGGAGACAGAAAAGAAGACTCCGGCAAAGAGGGGCGGAAGAAAGAAGGCTGATCCGGCAGATAAGGCTGCCGCAAAGGAGGAGAAGAAGACTGTAAAGAAGACAGCAGCAAAGAAGACAGCCGCCAAGAAGACTGCTGCAAAGAAGGCAGCAGTAAAGAAGGATGGAGAGAAGAAGACAACCACCAGGAAAGCTGCTTCCAAGATCAGCGAGGCATTTGTTGTCCAGTTCAGAGGTCGTGAGGTCAGCGCTGATCAGATAAAGGATCGTTTTAAGGATGTATGGACAAAGGATTATCTGAGGAAGATGTCCGAGGTCAAGGATGTGGCTTTCTATATCAAGCCCGAAGATTCCGCAGTTTACTTTGCCGTAAATAACGGAGAAGACACAGGAAGTTTTGCGATCTGAAAAACGATGATCTGCGAAGCGGATCAGTGAGAATTATGGATTCAGTTGATTCAGGAAAAAAAGCCGGATACGAAAGCATCCGGCTTTCTGTAATGAAATGGCTTTTGCTGCCGCTTATCATCTACGCCGCATATCTTATCTGCGGCATAGTTTCCCATACTTTTTCAGATGCCCTTATCCCCAATGAATACCGGGAGGGTGCCAATGTTTTCATGACCATGGAGTTATTAAAGGGAAATAATCCTTACTCTCTTGATGCCTTAAAGGGAGAAGTTCCTCCCATGATCTATCTTTACGGACCTCTCTATTCCATTGTGACCGGAGCTCTGGGAGGGCTGCTTTCTCTGCTGGGGGTTAGCACGGATCTGGTACTGCTCCACTACGGGGTGACTTTTTTCTGTATCATTTTTTCGGCATTTATCGCCTTTTTAATGGTAAGGGAGAAGACCGGTTCCGGGACCCTTTCCCTTGCGGCCTTTGTTTTCCTTATAAACTGCAGCTGGCGTTACAACTATGTGAATGCTGTTCCGGACAGTATGGGGCTTGCGGTCATGATGCTCATCCTTTATGTCGTAAGCCGTAAGGAGTTTAAGGGACAGGAATTTATCTGCGCAGTCTTAACGGTGGCGGTATTCTTTACCAAGCAGTACTATCTTCTGGTGGCGGGAACCGTCACAGGTTTTTTATTCTTATTTAAGGGCATAAAAAGCACGGTAAAATACCTGCTTTCCTTTGGGCTGATCTTCGGTGCCACGGCTTTCCTTTTGAACCTTTACTGTCCGCTTTTTACTACCTATATGCTGTATTTTGCAAAGGGACCGGGAAGCGGCGTTGCGTCAAAGGTCACAAGAGGCGCGGTGAAAATGACCGGGACCCAGTATAACATCCAGCAGATAATGTCTCTCGGCGGGATATTCTTTATGTTCTTCCTGACAGAGCTGCTTACGTGTATTTTCTTCCTTGTGAGATTTATAAAAGCCTTTTCCCGGATGGTTAAAAGCGGTGCCGGCAAAGGGAAAGGGCTTGCGGTTACTTTCGAAAATGCCCTTAAGAAAGCTGGGATCGATAGGACAGATGTACTTATGCTCATCCACCTGGCGGTTTCGGGGATCTGCCTTACTTATCTCGGCAGAAATGACGGAGCATATCTTTCCTATTATCTGGAGCTTTTCATGCCGGCTCTTATTATAGGCGCTCTTTTATTATTTCACAGGGTCTTCATGATGGCGGAGAGGGGGGATATTTTACCCGGAAAGAGAAGGATCGCAGCATCTCTTCTTATTATATACTTCATCCTGCTGGTGGGCTTTACCGCGTATCGTTCCGCTGTGAGGCTTCCGGTCTCCCCGCTTTCAGAAAAGGACTATGAGGAGTGGGCCGCTGCCGAAAAGACTCTGGATGAAAATCCGGGGGATATGTATCTCTATCCCCTGCTCTCCTACTATGGTATAAGGCATGATATTTACGTATATAATACGGGGCAGCCTTTCGTGGTATCCGAAAAGTTTTATAAGAGCTATCATAAGCATCCCGACAAAATGGAACGCTATCCCTATGCGGAAAACATTTTCCAATCCCATTTTGACTTCAGGGAAAAGATCCTTGAGAAGGTAAGGAGCGGAGATTATTCGGTTGTTTCCTATATAGAGGGGACCGATGAGATCTTTGACCGGGAAGACCTGCAGATAAAATACGAAAAGCAGGGCACATATGAACTCCGCACCGGACGTCAGGTCTGGTCCACGGAACTCTGGATCAGGAAGTAGGGAAAAAGGGCGGCTTGCTTTGATCAGAATATAATGATATCCCCGAAAAAATCATTTTCGGGGATTTTTCATGTTGACAAACGGTGGCGGTGGTGTTATCGTATGGACTGAAAGTATTAGCACTCAAATTAAACGAGTGCTAACACCGAGGGCGGGAGATTCGTAAAGCGGATTAAATTCCGTTAGAGCCGGAGAGATATCTATGGAGCTTAATGAGAGAAAAACAAAGATACTGGAAGCTATCATAAGGAATTATCTGGAGTCCGGAGATCCGGTGGGTTCCAGGACACTTTCCAGATATCTGGATATCAAGCTTTCGCCTGCCACCATAAGGAATGAGATGTCCGATCTGGAGGAAATGGGATACATCCTGCAGCCACACACTTCATCGGGCAGGATCCCTTCGGATAAGGGGTACAGATTCTACGTGGACAGCATGATGGCCGACAGGGAAAAAGAAGTGTCGGATATGCATGAGATGGTGGTGGAGAAGGCGGAAGAGCTTTCGGGACTCTTAAAGCAGGTTGCGAAGCTTTTAGCCGATAACACCAATTATGCGGCCCTCATCTCATCGCCCCAGCTGCACAGGAATAAGCTTAAATTCCTGCAGCTTTCCAAGGTGGACGACGGAAACATCCTGGCGGTGATAGTGGTGGAGGGAAATATCATCAAGAATAAGATGATTGAAGTCAGCGAGCCCATGGATGACGATACCCTGTTAAAGCTGAACCTCCTCTTAAACACCCACTTAAACGGCCTGAGCCTGGAGGAGATCAACCTGGGGCTTATTACCCTGATAAAGGAAAGGGCGGGCATCCATTCGGATGTGATAGCCTCCGTGAGAGATGCGGTGGCGGATGCCATCAGGGCAGACGAGGATCTGGAGATCTACACCAGCGGTGCCAACAATATCTTCAAGTATCCGGAGCTGGCTGATAATGAGAAGGCC
This sequence comes from Lachnospiraceae bacterium, assembly GCA_017475845.1. Lineage (GTDB taxonomy): Bacteria > Bacillota > Clostridia > Lachnospirales > Lachnospiraceae > NK4A144. Next base: position 14,733 of record JAFVEU010000160.1, read on the forward strand.
AGCAGCATAATAAGCACTTTCGAGGAAAAGAACGAGCTGGGACAGCTGATAAACGAATCCCTGTCCAGGGACAGAGAGAAGAAAAACGGTGAAAAGACCGGGATACAGGTTTATATAGGAAACGAATCTCCCATTGAATCCATGAAGGACTGCTCGGTGGTTACCGCCACATACGAGCTGGGGGACAATATGAAGGGCATGATGAGTATCATAGGGCCGAAGAGAATGGATTACGAAAAAGTCGCCCACGCTCTGAAGACCCTGCAGGAACAGCTGGATGTACTTTATAAAAAATAGATGAGGAGAAGAGAATTGGCTAAGAATTCTAAGAAAAAAGCAGCGGAAGAGGTATTTAACGAAGCGGATGAGCTCCTCCGGGACAGAGACGGAGAATCTTCCCCTGAAGAGGATGTCGGAGATGAGCACCGGAAAGCGGTTTCCGAAGAAGAGGAGCCGGAGAACATAGATACCGGAGCGGCAGAGGAAAAGCCGGAAGAACTTCAGGAGAACGGAGAAGAGAAGGAGCCGGAGGATGGAAAGGATAAAAAAGATGAAAAGATAGCGGAATTAAATGATAAAAACCTTCGTCTCATGGCGGAATTCGAGAATTTCCGGAAGAGGACCGACAGGGAAAAGGAGCAGATGTTTGAGAACGGAGCCAAATCCGTTATCGAGAAGGTCCTTCCCGTAATAGATAATTTCGAGAGAGCCCTTGACATGACTGCATCGGAAGGCCATGAAGAGAACGATCCCTTCATGGAAGGAATGCAGAAGGTATACCGCCAGCTTATGGATGAGCTTGAAAAGATCGGAGTAAAGCCCATAGAAGCGGTGGGGACGGAATTCAATCCGGAATTCCACAATGCGGTGATGCAGGTTGACAGTGAGGAATTTGACAGCGGCATTGTAGCAAGCGAGATGCAGAAGGGATATATGTATAACGACAGCGTTGTCCGCCATTCCATGGTGGGAGTCGCCAGGTGAGTTAAGGTAAACAGAAGATCAGGCTAATAACAGCTTAATTAAGAAGAATGATAAGGAGGAACTTAAAATGAGTAAGATAATAGGAATCGATCTTGGAACCACAAACAGCTGCGTAGCGGTTATGGAAGGCGGAAAGCCTACAGTTATTGCAAATTCGGAAGGCGCAAGGACCACACCCTCCATCGTGGCATTCACAAAGAACGGGGAGAGGCTTGTGGGTGAGCCTGCAAAGCGTCAGGCTGTTACAAATGCGGACCGTACTATCGCTTCCATTAAGAGGGATATGGGTACGGATCACGGCCGTTCCATTGATGACAAGAGATATTCACCCCAGCAGATCTCTGCCATGATCCTTTCCAAATTGAAGGCTGATGCGGAAAGCTATCTGGGTGAGAAGGTAACTGAAGCTGTCATCACGGTTCCCGCATATTTCAATGATGCCCAGAGACAGGCTACAAAGGATGCCGGAAAGATCGCGGGATTAGAGGTTAAGCGTATCATAAACGAGCCCACGGCTGCAGCTCTGGCATACGGTCTGGACAATGAAAAAGAGCAGAAGATAATGGTCTATGACCTGGGCGGCGGAACCTTTGATGTTTCCATTATCGAGATAGGGGATGGCGTCATCGAGGTGCTTGCTACAAACGGTGATACACATCTGGGAGGAGACGATTTCGACCAGAGAGTTGTTGACTGGATGGTAAAGACCTTTAAGGATAAGGAAGGCGTGGATCTTTCAAATGATCCCATGGCTATGCAGAGGCTTAAGGAAGCTGCAGAGAAGGCAAAGAAAGAGCTTTCATCCTCTACCACCACCAATATCAACCTGCCCTTCATCACTGCTACGGCAGAGGGACCGAAGCACTTTGACGAAAACCTTTCAAAGGCCAAGTTTGAAGAGCTGATCAACGATCTGGTCGAAAAGACAGCGATACCGGTACAGAACGCCATGAAGGATGCGGGCCTCAACAATTCCGATCTCGGAAAGGTGCTGCTGGTGGGCGGATCAACCCGTGTTCCCTGCGTGGTTGAGAAGGTTAAGGCTCTGACCGGACAGGAGCCCAGCAAGAACCTTAATCCTGATGAGTGTGTGGCTATCGGTGCTTCCATCCAGGGCGGAAAGCTTGCAGGAGACGAGGGCGCAGGAGATGTGCTGCTCCTTGACGTTACACCTCTTTCACTTTCCATAGAGACCATGGGAGGCGTGGCAACAAGGCTTATCGAGAGAAATACCACCATCCCCACAAAGAAGAGCCAGGTATTCTCCACCGCGGCAGACAAGCAGACAGCGGTGGATAGCAATGTTCTTCAGGGTGAGAGACAGTTCGCAAAGGACAATAAGTCCCTCGGACAGTTCCGTCTGGACGGCATCCCTCCCGCAATGAGAGGCGTTCCCCAGATCGAGGTTACCTTCGATATAGATGCCAACGGTATCGTAAACGTTTCCGCAAAGGATCTGGGCACGGGCCATGAGCAGCATATCACCATTACCGGCGGTTCAAATATGTCCGACGACGACATAAACAAGGCTGTCCGCGAGGCTCAGGAATATGAAGCTCAGGACAAGAAGAGAAAGGAAGCAATAGACGCCAGGAATGACGCAGATTCCTTCGCTTTCCAGACTGAGAAGGCACTTAATGATGTGGGAGACAAGCTGGAAGCAAACGACAAGACCGAGGTTCAGGCTGATCTCCAGTCCTTAAAGGATATACTCGCAAAGCATCCCGACGCTTCAGCCATGTCCGATGCTGACGTGGATGAGATCAAGGCGGCCAGGGAGAAGCTTGAGAAATCTGCCCAGAAGCTCTTTACCAAGGTTTATGAGGCAGCTCAGGCAGCAGGCGCAGCGGGAGCAGGCCCCGACATGGGTGCAGCCCAGGGTACGACTGACAGCAGTTCCTCTTCAGGGGATGATGCAGGCCCTGATGTGGTAGACGGTGATTACAGAGAAGTTTAAAATAAAGTTTCAGAATAACAATAGTTTTGTGTCTGTTCAGAAGCCGAAAGCTTCTGGACAGATACCATGTTTAAAAAGGAATGATGATATATGGCAGAACAGAAACGGGACTATTATGAAGTCCTGGGCGTCGACAAAAATGCCGATGATGCCGCAATAAAAAAAGCATATCGTGTCCTTGCGAAGAAATACCATCCGGATATGAATCCCGGGGACAAGAATGCCGAAGCGAAGTTTAAGGAAGCTTCCGAGGCATACGCCGTGCTTTCGGATCCCGAAAAGAGAAGCCAGTATGACCAGTTCGGACATGCGGCCTTTGACGGACCCGGAGGAAGAGGAGGCTTTGACTTCAATTCCGCCGATTTCGGTGATATTTTCGGTGATATCTTCGGAGACTTCTTCGGAGGCGGTTCCAGGAGCAGGGCTAACCATAACGGCCCCATGAAGGGTGCAAATTTAAGGACCTCCGTCAGGATCTCTTTTGAGGAAGCGGTCTTCGGCTGCGATAAGGAGATAGAGCTGACCTTAAAGGATCCCTGCAGGACCTGTAACGGCACCGGGGCAAAGCCCGGCACCAGTCCGGTAACCTGCAGCAAGTGCGGAGGAAAGGGCCAGGTGGTATTCACACAGCAGTCGCTGTTCGGCACAGTAAGGAATGTGCAGACCTGTCCCGACTGCGGAGGCACCGGCAAGGTGATAAAGGACAAGTGTCCTGACTGCTACGGCACAGGATACATTTCATCCAGGAAAAAGCTTTCCGTTACTATCCCCGCAGGAATAGACAACGGGCAGATGGTACGCTTAAGGGAAAAGGGAGAGCCCGGACGGAACGGAGGACCCAGAGGGGATCTTCTGGTGGAGGCAGTGGTATCACGGCATCCCATCTTCCAGAGGCAGGACTACAATATTTATTCCACGGCCCCCATAAGCTATGCCCAGGCAGCCCTCGGCGGAGATGTGCTTATTGATACGGTGGACGGCAAGGTTGTATATACGGTTAAACCCGGGACACAGACAGATTCAAAGATAAGGCTTAAGGGCAAGGGAGTTCCATCCCTTCAGAATAAGGATGTAAGGGGAGATCACTATGTGACTCTGGTGGTACAGGTTCCTACGGGACTCACATCCAGCGCAAAGGATCTCTTAAAACAGTTCGACTCCCTGACAGGAGATTCTCTCCACGAGGTGGAGAAGAAGACCGGGTCCGGAGATAAGGATAAAAAGAAGAAAAAGAAAGGACTCTTCTGATCGGGAAAGAGGGATCAGAAAAGAACTACGATTGTATTTAAATTAATACAAAAAGGGGGTTAAGAAAAAGAATAAGGCGCCGATAAATATGGTGTAAACACAAATGCATGGATTTCCGGAAGCCAAAGTAGTGGGCTAACCCAGGGGGCGCACGAAGGTGGAAAGAGATCAGCAGGATAACA
>JAFVEU010000015.1 GCA_017475845.1 Lachnospiraceae bacterium
CCCGAGCCTAAGAAGCGCGGGCGGAAGCCCAAACCCAAGGATCAGGCGGAGCCTAAACCCAAGCGACCTCGTGGTCGCCCAAGGAAGGATGTTAACCAGTCTGCTGGAAATCTATAGTCCGGCAGATTGGGAAACTTATAAATAACTATTCTGAGTATTTTAAGGCACACATAAACCGAATCCTTTTTTGTCATGACTATATGTGATTTTTAATTTATGCTTCTTCCCACAGCTTTCTATCGGAATTATAGCTTTCCCTTCAGAAGCAGCGACACCGCTTATGAATAGCTTTCCCTCATCATTTATGCTTATTATTCCATCGTTAAGCAGCACTCCGCCTTTTTGCTTAAGCTTAGTGGAATCAACTGTAGCTGTTAAGGGCATATTGAGAATAAGACAAAAATGACCGCTGTCCTTATATTTCACATTCAGTTTTTTTATTTTAGGTGTTACTTCCGTTATATAGTAGTTGGCGGATATGCTGCCTGCCGAAACCGCAGGCTCCAGCACAACAACCTTAAGCACAAATTCTGTGCCATCAGCGATATAGCTTATTTCCATACCGTTTGTAGCCTTTTTTGCGCTCAGCCATCCCTTTTTGTTTATCTTTATGATACCTTTTCCCCCGGAAATCCTGAGATTGGAAGTTTTTTTATCATAGCATGGAAGCAGAACCGTATCACCCTTTGCAAGAGTAAGGGTTCCATTTACCGTGTTTCCTGATACTACAGGCATAACAACCCTGTACTTTGTTCTATTTCCGGTCTTGAAGGACTCTACCGTAACCTCATCCTCTGCTATACTGCCTTTCCCGCTCTTTCTGGCATATTCCGCTCTTTCCTTAACAGACATTCCATCGGTTCCCTCACCAGAAACATTTTCAGAACCGTCTGTATTGATCTCACATCTAATTTCCCCGTTTTCATCAAGCAGATAAATCCTGCAGTTGCCGACACTGTTTTCGGAATAAGACAGAAACGTCTTGCCCTTCTCAAGTCCAATATTCTTATATTCCTTTATCCTGCTTTCGCCATTGAGTTCATCCTCCATAAAGCAGTCCATTGAACCGCCATCAGTCGCAGAAATCCTTACTTCATAGCCTTTTCCTTTTGGGACAGCAAAATACTTATGGCCGTCATAAACAAACATAGGAATTTCCGTCACGCTTCCATCGACAGCATCATCAATAATTCTGCCTTTTATAACCCCGTCATGCGATATTTCTATGTCTACGGGGCAAAGTGCTGAGTATTTTATATAGTCCTGCATGGAATTACTGTATTCCAGACGCTTCTCGATCGCTTTCCTGTAACTCACATGGTTCGTAAATGATTTATAGTCACTTTCGGGATCAAAGTTGTAATGGAATCTTTCATTATTTCCAAACCGTCCGTAGCTTGTCGCACCTGCAGGCTTTAGACCAAAGGCTCCCTGACCGTTCGGTCCGAATGTATCATAATAATTATAAATATTGTGTATGTTCTCAAAGCCCTTATAGACATTCTGAGCGGTTATCCCGTCTATAGCTCCGAATGTATATGCGTATACATCATTGACTTCCATTTGGTCAGCAAGGAACTCACCTTCCTTCAACATTATATTAAGCCTTGCCGCAAGAAGGTTTGCTGCAGCCCCTCCGAGACTATGCCCAAAAACAGCTATTTTAACTTTTTCTTCTTGCTTGATTGATGGATGACTACCAAGATATAAATTAAGACCATTCCATATCTTCTCCTCGAAATCAAAGGCATTTGCATAAACATACCTTGAATACGGGGAAAAAATAGTATCTTCTTTAAGACTGGTGTATCTGTCCTCTATAAACTCTTTTAAGGTTTTTGATCCTCTGGCTGTTATTACTATTACATTTCCCCCTGTTATGGGGGCGTACCCTATAGCGTATGCGTAGTCAGCACCATAATCTATCGTAGATACTTCTTTTAATCCGAATTTTTGATAAACTTCCTTAATCCGGGCATCAGAATCATCCTCTGCTTCCTCACTGAGTTCCACCGCAGCAAGAGAAAGCGCATGGTCATAATTACCAGGAGATTCCCTTAAAAGAATATCCCATCGGGTATCCGATGAAAGCGCAGTATATTTTCTTCTGAACTGTTCCCAGCCTGCTTCCCTGAAATCATTTATGCTTGTAAAAAGAAGCTTATCTTTTGCTTCAAGATATGCTTCATACAGATCCTTGTTGTCAGTACGGTACAATTCACTATCCGAATCAAAATATCCATCACCTGAATCATCTCCGTATGCCACCCGTTCACGTATTTCTTTGTTTTGTCCATCAATATAAACGTATTCCACGGTCCACCATCCGCTATGCCCTCCCAGTATAAATATTCCGGGATAATCAGACTGGAAATTATAACGTTTGTCATAATATGTCCCTTCCAATTCTCCTAAAAAAGAAACTTCACCGTTTTTGAATCCATAGTAATATGTAACATCCGTTGCATAACTCTCACACCCGTTATTTATCAGCAGTTCCGGTGTCCCGTCATTATTAAGGTCAAATAAAGCATAGGCGATCGGATTGAATTCTGATCCCTCCTGTCCCTCAACGGAATAAAAATCGCCATTCTTTGAAGTCAGGTAAGCTTCATTCTCCAAAAATAAATCATACGCACGTTCCCAACCATCCAGATTTGCCTGGCCGTATATTTTTGTTTCAGAACCATCATTCTGTCGAATATATGGTTCAGCAGATACATTATAAGAAATCGAAATAATAAAAACAGCCGAAACACAAATAAGTCTCATGATATTTTTATATGCCTCGGTTATATTAAATATCTTCACTCTTACCTATCCCCGCATATTTATAAAAACATTCAAACAATTAAAAGAGTCAAGAAAAAAGCGGACAGGCAACGTGCGTCCACATTGTCCATCCGCATTCTTTCGGATTTCAGCAAACCAAAATAAGATACCGAACATAACTCTTGTAAAACCTCCATAAAAGAAGTAATATAAAGGTGAGTGTATCGTAGGCTTGCCTATACAGTGTGGTAGCTGATTCTACCGTGCCGGGCCCCGTGATGCTTCCAACATTACGGGGTGGTACACCATAAGCCCTATTCTTGACTTTTAATTTATTTTAACGCTAAAGAATGGGGGTGTAAAGAGGCAAATGCAAAAAACACCGCCTTTAAGAAGACGGTGCAGGATTTTAGGTTATTCAAGGCATGTTGAAATGCTTGTCTTCATTTCTAGGAGCAAAATAACCCTTTATACAATTAGGATTGCATATACATAGTTGAACATGAGTCTTTTCAAAAAATGCTGAACCAGGATAAGGTGCATCTCCTTCAATAAAGACTCCACGGACGGAATCAAATGCCGGTTTATTCTCCCCGGTGCTATAGAATTCCTGGATCTGTAGAATTACCGCACAATCCAAATCCCTTAAAAGTATATCCTTTGTTTTTTCAGATTTTCTATTGGTTGGTAAAGGCTCCCCTGTAAGCTCGCATCTTGTCTTCAGAAGCTTATACCCACCCTTCAGGTATTCGCTGCTCGCACTATCCGTTAAATTCAGACAATTACCAAGATCAATTACCGCTCCAATAACGGCGGCATTTTTTCCATACCTTCGGACAGCCCATTCCTTAGCTCTTTTGAGGTTATGCTCCCAAAAGTATATTCCATGTCCTAACCAATCATAGGAATTATCACTTGCCTTTAAGGGTTGGTTGTTAAAGATGACATTTTCATAAGCATTCTTACTGCACCCATGAAAGCCAATGACAAGATTCGGTAGTTTCTCATACATACCAGATTACTCCCAGGAAACAATAATCTCTTTACGTTTACCGTTCTTCTTAAGCACTCCCGACCTGATCAGCGCATCTTTGGCTTCTTGTTTTCTCTGCGGAGTACCGTCATTTAATTGCTCTAAATATTGTTTTAAATCCTTATGGCTCTTCAACCTTGAAGATTTATTTGTTTTCGATGTAGATTTAGTCACTGTTGTCGGCATATAATGATTCTCCTTAAACAAAACACTCAAAATCAAGCATTTTCATTATAAAACATGCCGATAATACCGTCAAACCATTTAAAGAGAGAGAAATAGCATCCAATCCAAACATCAGTTATCAAAAAGAGATTGCCATAGCAATCTCTTTTCACAAGCCGTATTAAGTTGTATAAGGGATAGCGGAATGCCTTGATTTTACTGTGATTTCAGTTCCTAAGCAAATGTATCGCTGAGTATGTCCGTCCTCCCCCGGACATCGTGGACCACTCAGCGCGTCAAAGCGTGCCCGTAAAACCGATGCCAGGCACGCTCAGCGTGCCTAAACGGCATTCAAAACATGCCACCGGCATGTTTTGCACTGGACGTTTTACCACCGGTTCTTTATTTCATTCTGAAACTTATATAAGTGGTTCATGGCGTCCATGGGAGTCATGTGGCTCAGATCCAGATTCTTTATCTCTGAAAGGATATCATCATCCTTTAAGGTCTCAAAAAGGGACATCTGGTTTAAGTCCACTTCGTCATAACGCTTTACTCCCCTTCCCCTGCCAAGGAGCCTTGCCTGGCTCTCTTCCGCTATGGCATTTAAGTTGGTGGTTATATCGTTATCCGAAAGCTCTGAAACGATCTCCTCGGCTCTCTCCGTTACGCTGTCCGGCACTCCCGCAAGCCTTGCAACGTGGATGCCGTAGGATTTGTCGGCGCCGCCCTTTATGATCTTTCTTAAAAATACGATATCCCTGCCGTTTTCCTTTACCGCCACGCAGTAATTGTTTAAGCCCGGGATCTTTCCCTCCAGTTCCGTAAGCTCATGGTAATGGGTGGCAAAAAGTGTCTTTGCTCCAAGCTTCTTTTTATCTGCGATATGTTCGATCACTGCCCAGGCAATGGAGAGTCCGTCAAAGGTGGAGGTTCCCCGGCCTATCTCATCGAGGATGATAAGGGATTTTGAGGTGGCGTTCCTTAAGATATTGGAAACCTCCGTCATTTCCACCATAAAGGTGGACTGTCCGCTTGAAAGATCGTCCGAGGCACCAACTCTCGTAAATATCCTGTCTACTACGGAGATATCCGCTTCCCTGGCCGGCACAAAGCTTCCAATGTGCGCCATCAGTGTTATCAGGGCGCACTGCCTCATATAGGTGGACTTTCCTGCCATATTGGGGCCGGTGATCACCAGTATCATATTGGAATTGTTGTCTATCTTTATGTCATTTGAGATAAAGGAATCAAAGCCCGTCATCTTTTCCACCACAGGATGACGGCCATCCTTGAACCGTATATAGTCCTTTGTGTTTATCTTAGGACGGCAGTAGGAATTATGCTCAGCCACATAGGAAAAGGACTGGAGCACATCAAGTACCGACAGTGCGTCAGCGGTATCCAGTATCCTTGAGATGTTTCCGGCGATCTCGCTCCGCACATCGGAAAAGATCCTGTATTCCAGCTGGACAAGCCGGTCAGCGGCGTTTAGGATCTTATCCTCCATCTCCTTTAATTCTTCGGTGATATATCTTTCGGCCCCTGCAAGGGTCTGCTTTCTTATATAATCCTCCGGCACCTTGTCCAGGAAGGATCTTGTGACTTCTATGGCATAGCCGAAAACCTTATTGTATTTGATCCGGAGATTCTTTATGCCGGTCCGTTCCTTTTCCCTCTCCTCCAGCTCCGAAAGCCATTTTTTTCCGTTCACATGGAGGGAACGGTAATCATCTACCTGACTGTCATATCCGTCCTTTATTATCCCCCCGTCCTTCTGGGCAAGGGGCGGATCATCCATGATGGCCCTGTCGATAAGGTCATAGATATCCTGAAGACCGTCTATCCTAACGGACAATTCCTTTAAAAGAGCGGAATCAAAGCCCTTTGTCAGGTTCTTTACATGAGGGAGCATTTTGAGGGAGGTCTTGAGCATTATAAGATCCCTTGGATTTGCGGATCCGTAGGTCACCTTGCAGAGGATGCGCTCCAGATCATATACGGGATTCAGGTAATCCCGGAGTTCATCCCTGTCCATTACCCTTTGGGTCAGCTCTTCCACCGCATCCAGACGGGCATTTATCTTCTCTTCATTGATAAGGGGCTCTTCGATATAGTTCCGGAGCTTCCTTGCTCCCATGGCGGTCTTTGTGTGGTCCAGTACCCATAGGAGGCTTCCCTTGCGCCTTTTTTCCCGGAGAGTCTCACAGAGCTCCAGATTCCTTCTGGAAGCGGAATCCATTAAAAGATATTCGGAATTGATATAGGGTCTGATATTAATGATATTTTTCAGGTCTGTTTTCTGGGTCTCCTTCAGATAGATAAGTACAGAGCCTGCTGCCATTATCCCTATGGGGAAATCGGAAAGCCCCAGGCCGTCCAGTCCCTTTACCCTGAAATGGGACTCTATGGCATCAGTGGTCCTTTCATCATTAAAATAGCGGTCCTCCAGGATATTTACGATGATACCCAGTCTGCTCCGCACATCCTCTGCGTTAAAGAAGGTCATAAGGATATCCTTATTGCAGATTATCTCTTTAGGAGTAAATTTAGATATCTCATCCATTAACTGATTATAGGAACCGCACTCCGTTACCTGGAAACGCCCGGTGGTAAGGTCTGCCACGGAAATGCCGTAACGGCTTCCGGCATAGACTACGGACATAAGGAAACTGTTAACTCCCTCTTCTATTGATTGTATGTCAATATTGGTGCCGGGAGTCACTATCCTTATAACATCTCTTTTTACAATGCCTTTTGCTTCCTTCGGATCCTCCAGCTGTTCGCAGATAGCCACCTTATGGCCGTTTTTAACAAGTTTATTAAGATATGCGTCCACGGAATGAAAGGGAACCCCGCACATGGGCGCCCTTTCCTTAAGACCGCAGGATTTACCTGTAAGTGCCAGATCCAGCTCCTTTGACACCGTCTCCGCATCATCAAAAAAGAGCTCGTAAAAATCTCCCAGTCTGTAAAATAGGATGCAGTCCTCATATTTTTCCCTCATGGAGATATAATGTGCCATCATGGGGGAAAGGTTTTTGTTTTCCCTGATCTCTGTAAAATCCATGTTACTTATCCGTATAAAAGCCGGCGGATAGTCCCCGCCGGCTTAAACTGTCAGTGATAAAGCATACCCTGCATTTAATTGCCAAGCTTAAACTGATTGACGATGTTGCGGAGCTCACCTGAGAAGTTTGCACTCTCATCCACCAGTTCGTTGGTGTGCTCTGTAAGACGTACCACATCGGAGGTTTTCTGAGCCACATCCGTTACTCCGGTAGCAGCCTCACCCATGGTGGTATTGATGTCTGCGATGGCATGCTTGATATCATCGATGGTTCCTGTCAGGTGGTCTATCCTCTGCCTGATATCGCTCATGTTGTCACCGAAGAACTTAGCGTCAGCGGTATAGGAATTGGTAACTTCACTGAAGGACTCATAGTCATGCATAACGTTGGAATCTATGAAGTCCAGCATTTCCTTCAGGCACTGGGACATATTGGTAACGGCATCATTAACCTCCGCTACTATTTCTGAAATACCATCTACGGTCTCACCGGACTGGGTCGCAAGGGAACCGATCTCTTCGGCAACAACCGCAAAGCCTCTTCCGGACTCTCCTGCCCTGGCTGCCTCTATGGAAGCATTGAGAGAAAGGAGGTTTGTCTGGTCGGCGATGGACTTGATGGTATCCGTAAGGGCGTTGATCTTCTGAACAGCCTTTGATTTTTCAATGGCTGCTTCAGACTGCTCCTTAACCGACTGGTAGATGTTCTGGGTGTTCTGCTGAGCCTTAACGACATCCTTGGAAAGCTTCTCTACCTTGCTCTGGATCTCGGTGGCCGACTTTTCGGAATCCATGGCAACCGTATTGATATTCTGGGCGTTTTCAAAGATATCAACGATATTGTTGTTGATGCTCTCGGTGGTGGCAGTTGTTTCCTGCATTCCTGCTGCCAGCTCTTGGGAGGTGGCTGAATTATCCGAAGAATTCTCGTTGACCTGGCTGGTGGTGTTCTTTAAGTCGTTGGCATTTGTGTGCAGTCCGTTGCTGGTCTCATCCAGCTGATAGACAATAGTCCTTATGGACTTTCTCATATTGCCTATGGATCTGGTTATCTTTCCTGTCTCATCCCTTCTCACAATTACAGCATCGGAGGGATCATAGTGGGTGAAGTCCAGTGCAGCCGTGCGGTCAATGAGGTTCACTATGATATCTATAGGCTTAAGGATGATCCCCACTACAAAGAACAGGATCACGGAAAGGATCACAACACAGATCACAAAAGTGATGATCGCGTTTCTTCTGAAAACGTTGATGGGCTTTAATATGTCTTCCTTATCGGCACTTACCACCAGGATCATATGTCCGCCCTTTTCCGTTACATAAAAAGTAGCCAGCTTCTTTGAGCCCTTGAAAACATACTCTATAACACCGGGTTCGGGAATGGTGCCTGTGTCGATCTCGGCCCTGAGCCCCTTAACCACTTCATTCTCAACAGGCTGGCCGATCTTCTCGGGGGTGGGATGATACATCATATTCCCTTCCTGATCCACGAGATACATATAGCTGGAATCAACACCTTCCAGCTTCACGCCATCCAAAAGCTCGGCAGCCGTACCGAGACTCAGTGTTCCGAAGGTGGCAAGACGGGAATTGACCATTTCACCATAGGAAAGTGCCATTTCCTTCATGTTGTTCTTAACAAGACGCTGCTCTTCGTTGGAAAAAGAAGTTACAGCCATTTCAATAAGTATGACGGATACCACCAGCATTGAAGCTGCAAGCAGTATCAGGACATAGTGCTTGATGGACGGAAGTCCTTTTAAATTTGAACCTTCCTTTTTCTTAGCTCTCCCTGCAGCCACTCCGGCATTTGCGGGAACTTCCTTTAAGTCTGACATAACGTACCTCCATGATGATATTTTACCCCTGACTGTAAAAGCGGTTCTTCAGATAAAAAAACCCGTGGCCGCAAAAAATACAGTCACGGGTATTTTATCAAATTAAACCGATAAATACAACACTCACTTAACCGCGTAATCAAGTCTTACGGTACTGGATGAGGTCGTGTATCTGGAGCGTGTGTCAAAGTCACCGTCATAGGAATAGGAAGATGTTCCGGAATTCTGGGCTGTTATCTGTATAACTCCCAGTTCGGAATTCTTAAGCCTTCCGATGGTGGCTCCCGAGGCCGCAGCCATGATGTCTATCCTCTCCTTTGCATTCTCCGTGGCCATTCCGATGAGCTCCATCTTTACGTCATCCAGATTGGTCTTATAATACTCCGGTGACCAGGATTCGAACTCCACTCCCGATTCCAGAAGAGTTGAAATGTTCCTTGAGATCTCCTCCACCGCATCGATCTTTGAAGAGGTGACGGTAATGGACTGGGTAAGCTTATAACCCGTATAATAAGAACCGATATAATTTCCCTCGTCATTGTACCTGTCTTCGGTGGTACGGGATACGTCAACGGAGCTGAACACTATTTCCTTATCGGAGAGACCCTGCTTTAAGAGATAGTTCTTTACGATGTCGGCATCATTTTTTATCTTCTCATAGGCTATCCTTGAAGTGGTGGCTTCCTGGGAGAAATTTCCCCTCCACACTATGAGATCCGATTCAAAATCAAGGCTTGCTGAACCGGTGGCTTTGATATCGTTGTCCCCGGAGGTCTTATAATAGATGAAGCCGTAGGCGAGGATGGCACTGCTCACCATAACCGCAATGGCGATAAAGAGAGCCGGCAGGAAAAAGAGGCCGCTGCCTCCCTTTTTCTTTTCTGCCCCGCTCTTTTCAACGAGCTCTTCTTTTACTGTGTTTTCCTGATTCTCCATGATCTTTCCTCCTTTATAATATATAGTTCTGCAATACTCTTGCAAGTTCCGGGCCTTTACCGCCGCCTGTTTCAGGGATAGAGGAAGGGCCTCAGCTCCGAATTTTCCCCGTCGGCATATTCCGGATCTTTTTCACGGTTCCTTATTTCCTTAAGGAGACTGATATTATGCATGGATATCTCAAAGAGATTTCCGAAGATATGGGCGCTCTCTATCATGTCGTCTACATCAAAGGAACCCTTGTCCTTATAGATCGCAAGACAGATAAGTAGCAGGACATGGACGGAACGGAATACGGAGAAAAGAGGTCCTTCTATGCTGCCGTCCTGGAAGGTATCAAGGATATTCCTGTGGGCAAAATAGGCCGCGGTCTTCCGTATCCACTTTTTGATATCCGGCACATTTTCAATAAAGGATGAAAGCAGATCTTCGGAATCCGGAAGGAGCTTCCTTATGAGACTGAAGACCTCTTCAGACCTTCCGTTGTTCTCAAAATAGATGGCATCATCAAGGATTTTTCCTATGGAATCCACAGACTCCCTCACCTTAAACAGGCTCTCATCAAAGCATCCGTCCTGAAGGGCCTTCACCATTCCGTCCCTGAAGGATAAAAGGATCCGGGTCCTCTCCTTAAGAGCAGGACTTATCTCCTCATCAGATTCCTCAACTGTACGGACAAATTCCAGCCTGTCTCCGCTGTCCTTATAGAACATCCTTCCCACCTCACTGCAGGATAAGAGCAGACAGTTCAGCCTGTAATCGCCGGCCTTTACATCCCTTTCCCTGGGATAGACCTTGCATATCTTTATCTGTGCATCCTCTCCCGCCCTTAAACGGACTCCGCAGAGATCGTCATCCGTAAGGAAGGGACAGCGCCCGTCCTTATGGAGCTTTATAAGCCATTCGCCCTTTTCATTCTGCATGATATTGTCACGGAAGAATTTCCCGTCCTCTCCCGGGTATTCCTGATAGAGCTTTACCGTATCGGGATCCATGGGAAGAATCCATGCATTGCAGCAGACATCAATGCAGGTGGTATTCCCGGTACAGATATAATCATTGTAATATGCGGGCATTTCCCTTATTATCTCACTCATTCTTCTCATAATCCTCCATGAATTTTTTGTATTCCTCCAGATTTGCCGGCGGATCTATCTCCCCGGATTTGATACGGTCCTCTATCACAAGAGCCGCATCATAGATCTCATCCCTGTAATTATCGTGGTTTTCGGGAATCCCTACCGCTCCCTCCGTAAGACCGAAGCTTAAGGTCTTTCCTCCTATGTCCTCGTCCTTTAAGTAAGCCTTGGAAACTCTCTCCACAGCCACATTAACAAGCTTCATGGCGCTGGTCAGCACATTTTTCGGAGCAAGGGATGACTGGTCACGGTCTACGCCGATAGCGAATTTGTCAGCCTTCACCGCTTCCTCGATAACGCCGATACCTACACCGCCTGCCGCATGGTATACGATATCGCAGCCCTCGTCATACATCCTTTTTCCTATCTCCCGGCCCTTTTCCACATCATTAAAGCTGTCGGCATATTCTATATCGATATCCACTTTCTTGCCGTATACAGAGGAAGCATAGGCCACTCCGGCACGAAAGCCGTATTCAAACTGGTCTATGATCTCTCCGGTTATCCCTCCCACGAAACCGATCTTTCCGGTCTTTGTGGCGGCTGCTGCTATGTATCCCACGATAAAAGAGGGTTCTTCAGCCCGGAATACCACTCCTGTCACATTAGAAGGGGTATCCGCGTAGGAACTGTCGATTATCGCAAAGGAAGTATCAGGTTTTTCCTTCGCCTTTTCCAGCATGGCATCAGCGGAAGCATAACCTATGCACCAGCAAAGGCTGCAGCCTCTCTCCAGAAGCTTATCCAGATTCCCGCTGTATTCACTGGAATCCGAAGACTCCACATAGGTGGTTTCCACCCCGGTGTCCTTTTCCAGGCTTTTCATTCCTTCCCAGGCGCTCTGGTTAAAGGACTCGTCATCGATCCCTCCGATGTCCGTGACCATTCCCACCTTCTTTTCTGATATGGTGGATTCCTCAACATCAGTATCGGAGCTGCCTATGCTGAAGACACTTTCTGTCTGTTCATCGCTTTCACCGGGCTTCCAGGTTTTTATGACCTCTGTCCCGGCAGCTGTACCGTTACCTGAGCAGCCTGAAAGAAGGATAAGGATGGAGACAGTAAGGATTATGCTTTTTTTAAGTAATGAATGCGTCAACTGTCAGATCCCGTTCCCTTATATGTGATAATGAGCATGGTGAGATCATCAAACTGGGGTGCTTCACCAACAAAGCTGTCTATATCTTCCCTTACATTCTTTAGGATGCTTTCCACATTTTCTCCCGAATGACGGTTCAGGGACTCTACCATCCTGTCCTCTCCGAAGAGTTCATTGTTGGAATCAGTGGCCTCTGTAACACCGTCCGTATAAAGGAAAAGTGATTCTCCGCTCTTTAAGACTGTCTCATGCTCTCTGAAGTGGAGGCCTTCCATGGTGGCAACAGGCGGTCCGTGCTTCTCCTTTTCAAGGTCAAAGCCCCTGCCTATCCTGAAATAGGCAGGATATTCATGTCCCGCACTGGAGTATACCATTGCTCCGGTGGAAATGGTCAGGATACCAAGCCACACGGTTACGAAAAGCTCGGCATCATTGCCTTCACAGAGCTGGTCATTCACATCCGCGAGTATCTCGCCCGGAGAAGCATTATTCATCAATGCCCTGTTCTTTATAAGGGTCTTGGCGATGACCATGAAGAGTGCAGCGGGAACGCCCTTTCCGGAAACGTCAGCCATAACAACTGCCAGGTGATCGTCATCAATAAGGAAGTAATCATAGAAGTCACCGCCCACTTCTTTGGCAGGGTTCATGGAAGCATAAAGATCGAATTCTTTCCTGTCGGGGAAGGGAGGGAAGATACGGGGAAGCATATCCGCCTGTATCTGGGTCGCCACATTAAGCTCTGCGCTGATACGCTCTTTTTCCGCAGTCACGATGGTAAGGTCCCTTATGTAGTTTTCTATCCTCACGGTCATATCCCGGAAGGAATAAGCTAGGGATGTGATCTCATCTTTATTTCTGTCAAATTCGGAAATATCCTCGATCAGTTCCCCGTGCTCATAGGAACTGACAATTTCATTGAGCCTTGTCACGGGATGGATGACAAGGATCCTTAAAACCATCACCATAAGGAAGATGACTAAAAGGATACAGAGCACCTCCACCAGGGTGATCTGCAGCATATGCCTGTAAATAGCCGGATCTATCTCTTCAAGGATATAATCCGCATCGATCATGGCCACCATATCACCGTTGGAATCAAAGATCGGAGCCCATGCTGACAGGGGACGCCCGAAGCCGGAATCCGGACCGAGGATCAGCTCTGTAGAAGGTTTTTTAGCCTTTATATCGGGCACAAAGTACTCGTAATCTCCTTCGGCGTACTCGTATATATCTCCGGCCTGGCTCAGATTTGCGGGATCATCTCCCGGTTTTTCGGCATCGATCAGGTACATGAAGCTGGTCTCGCCGGGAACCTGGAGATAGAGATACTGTATTCCCCTGAAATCGGATTTGATGTCATCCAGAAGACGCTTGGTCTCATAATATTTCTGATCCTTTTCCAGGGTCTTTGAAAATTCCCGGGCCCAGTCTCCGTCTATCTGGTCCGAAAGCATCTTCACCAGATCCTGGGCCTTCTCGTTATAGAGGTTATAGTAGGTCGTCCTCAAAGTCCTGCCGCTTATAAGGATAATGGCAACTGCCATCATGGACATCAGAATCACCAGATTAATAATTATCTTTCTGTTAAGTCCCCGTTTTTTCATATGCAACAAATTCCTCCTTCCTATAATCTGACTAACAGCACCCAGGCTCCGCAGCGGCAGTGATCTCCGCATATGGGACAGGTGATGCCAAGAGAAAAAGCGTTTTTATAAAATAAAGGTATTTTTTCCTTAAATACCACTTCACCCATGTTTTCATAGATCTTTAATGAAGGTGCTCTCCCATCGGGATAGATCCAGCTTTCCGCCATGAGGAAGTCCGTATTTCTTTCCCTTAAGAGTCCGGAATTCCGTCCGGCCATTGCCTTTGCCACCCCCAGCCTCCGGTATTCCGGAAGTATCATAAGAGAATCAACAGTGACGATATTCTTATCCCCGGCGACATCATTTATCTTTTTTATGAGCTCCGGGTGAGGGCAGGTAAAGAGGGTTCCCTTCTGAAAGGTGAAGAAGCCCACGGTCTTACCCTTATCAACAGCCTTACTCCCGAAATACTCATCTGCCCTGCAGGCATCCCTTATGGAAGAAAAAAGCTCTTCCCCGTCATTCAAAAATCTTTTATAGAATGAGATAAGCTCATCCATATCACTGTTCTTAAAATCAAGTAATTCCATTTACACCACAACCCCGACGATCTTCTGATCTGCCCCGGAACAGCTGACAGCATATCAGCCTGAGACAAACGTTCTTCCGATGATCAGCGGAAGAATCTCCTGCCTCTTCCCATGGCAAATACATACATTAAACAGAATACCAGCATGAGCACACCGAAGATGCCGATACCCTTTCTTTCCCCAAGCAGTAACAATGCTCCGTATACCACAGGCCCTATGGTCTGCCCGGTATTCTCAAATACGGAGTATACTCCCATGGCCTTGCCGTCGCCGTACATAAGGCTGTCCGGCAGGCTTTCGAAATAGGTGTACTGACAGGTGTAGGCGAAGGAGATCACCAGAGAAAGGATCACAACTCCCAGTATCACCATAAACATTGACGGCCTTAAGGCCACAACTATAAGGTTCAGTCCCATTGTAACACTTGCGATTACAACGCTCCAGAAGGTTCCGAATTTTTTGATGATGGCGGATGATATATAGGGTCCCACATAGATCACCATCAGTCCGCAGAGAAGGAAGATCTGACCCACCCTTACCTCATCCATGTCATGCATCATGGCGTAGATGGGGAAGAAATATTCCCTGTAGGAGATGGAGGTCATAAAGGGTATCAGTATAAAAACAAAGAAACCGAGTACCCTGGGATTGAAGAAGAATTTGTAAAAGCCGATCTTCTCGTTTTTCTCTTCTTTTACCTGTTTTTCCGGAGATATATTATCCGAGTACCGGATAAGGAAGAATACGGGTACCATGAAGCAGGCTGCCACAAAGTAGGACATACGGCTTCCGCCCACGGGATAGATAAGGGCAGAGAGACCGGCTCCCATGGTAAATCCGGAAAGGATCCCGGCCATGACTCCCGCAAAGGCTTCCGCAGTGGATTCCATGGTCTTCCCCTTTGCTGCTATGGCATTGCTGGTAACGAGAAGTATTCCCACACCGGCACCGGTCAGCATGTTTCCGCCAAGTATCCCCAGATAGTTTTCACAGAATATCATGCATATGAGAAGTCCTGATATTTCGGAGAAAAGACCCGCAAAAAGAAGGGTTTTACTTCCTGTTTTTTCAGACAGATGTCCGGTAAACGCGGAAAGAAGCGCCATAGTAAGGAACTGGCTGGTAAGAGGAAGGCCGGTAGCCATTTCTCTCGGTATAAGAAGCTCTCCGTTATAGATCCTGGCAGCAAGCATGGTGATAAAGGGATCCTGCATGGCTGATGCCAGATATGCTATGGTCATCACCGTCCGTAAAGGGATCGAATGGGTTACATCACCGGTCTTTTCCTTGCCCTTTATCTTCTTTTCATAGAAGGTTATGAGGAAAAGGGCTTCGATTATAAGCATCATCATTACCGCCGAGGAACAGAAGACATTTATTATGGTTTCCCAGGTTTTTCTGCTCCGCTCCTGCTCCCGGAAGTTAAGATCCGTTCCCACTTCCATTACTGCCACGGTATTGCCGCTGTCATCTATCACCGGCTGCAGCACCAGAAGCCAGGAGCCTTCGGAATCCCTGCTCTTCAAAGCGTAGGAGCTGCCGTTATAGTAGCAGTCCCTGATATAGCGGTCATCGGTCTTTCCGCAGGGCTCCCCGCACATTACAGTATCGGAATAATTAAGGAGAAATCTGGTGGCTCCGTCTTTGATCCTGTAGAAGGTATAGAAATAGTTCTTTCCCAGCCTTTCCGCCTCCGCAAAGGGAATGTCCAGGGAATTCCTGAATTTCATGTATGCGGAACCGGTATAATCATATTCCCATTCGATCTTTGCAAGGGAACCCTTATCCAGATAATCCAGCATCACATCGCTGAAGAGCTTCATTTCGGTAACATCCCTGTCATCCTCCCTTATACGCTCATCGGAAAGAAGGGATGAGGAAATAAATCCGGATACCGTGACCACCGCAAATACCACCACCACCATCCTAAGGACCGACTCGTTGTTTATGAGATCAAACACCAGTTTCGGAAGGAATCTCATGAAATAAAGGAATAAAAGAACTGCTAAGGTCAATGCGAGCCAGAGAGCTACGGTAAGAGGGAAGCCCTTATATGGCAGGGATGTGGTGTAAACAGGCTCCGCAAGCTTCCCTTCCGCATCGGAAGCAAAGCGGTAGAAGCTGTTTAAGTCAGAAGCCAGAACGGTACCTGATCCGTAATCCCCGTTTAACCTGTTTATCTTAAGGCCCTTTCCCCTGAAGAGCTCATAGTATTTATCCACGGATGATGCCTGGAAACCACAGATACTGCTGCTGTAGAGCTCGCTGAAATACACTTGGCCGTTTCTCGCGGTAATGGCCCTGGGCATGATATGCTTTTCTTCGCTGTTTAAGGTGAACCAGGTGGAAAAGGCACTCTTCTGGATACGGACAGCACCTCTTTTTGTAGCAATGGCCACTACACCTGTGGACAGGTCGTAAGACGCATCATTTAAGATATCGCCGGCGTAGATCCTTTTCCTCAGTACCGCTTCGCTGCCGCTCTTTAACTCATATAAACCCAGGCCGTATTCCTCTTCCCTTAAAAAATGTAGGGAACCTTCATAAAACTGCAGATCGTAGATCTGCTGGTTTCCGGAGTCAAAAACTGTGGTGTATTTATTGTTCTGAAAGGCTATGATCCTGTAGCAGGATACAACATCGGATACCATATCCTCCAGATATGATTCATCCAGGATATAGACAGTCCCGTCGCTCCCCTCGGCTATCCCTTCGGCATAGAAAAAGCCTTTGTTTATACCTCCCCTTAGGATACGGGAAACACTGTTATCACTGTCTATAATGCATATCGCCTCTCTGCCGTCATCTATACAGTAGGTCTTTCCGGAGTCACCGATAAAGGCAGCATTGACGGAGGTGAAACCGTAAGTGCTGCCTAAATTCAGGCTCTCCTTATTTAAGAATACCAGGGCTGCAAGAAGCAGCATTACAATAAAGAGGCAGATATCCAGATGTTTTCTAAAACTCTCTTTCAAAAGAAACTGTAAAAACTCCTTGTTTTACTTGAAATAGGCTACTGTCTGATCAAGATTTACGGCAGTATCCTGTGTTGCATTGCTGTTATCCGCAATATTGCTGATAGCGTCCGCGATATCATGTATCGATGCGGTTACTTCCTCATTGGAAGCGGCATTCTGCTCGGAAATGGCTCCAAGATCGCTGACGGAGGAAATAATGGAATTCTTTGCCATATCCAGCGCTCCTGCCTTTTCGGAAATATCGTTGATCTCCACAAAGGCCTGTTCTATCTGCTCGTTCAGAACCTTAAACCGGCCCTGGGTCTCCTCGATATAGCCCTGTTCTTCGGAGATTATCTTTGCCACATTCTCTGACAGGGAAACGCTGCGCTCAGATTTCTGTACTATCTCGGATACTATGTGCTCGATATCTTCGGTGGATTTATTTGTCTGTTCCGCAAGGGAGCCTATCTCCCCGGCAACAACCGCAAATCCTCTCCCCGCCTCACCGGCTCTGGCTGCTTCTATGGAAGCATTGAGCGCAAGGAGGTTGGTCTGGCTTGCTATGGAGCTTATGATATCCACTGCATCCTTTATCCGGTCAACAGCTGTATTTGTTTCCGATATCTGTGTCGTGATATCGTTAACCGCCTTAACACTTTCCTTTGAGGAATCGGAAACCCTGTTTATATATTCTGTGGCATCGGTATTGGCATCCTTTATCCCGTTGGAAATGGATACAAGGGCTTCCGCACCGGAGGTGATATTGTCAATACCGTCCCCCATCTGGACTATCTGTGTATTGATGGTCTGCACGCTCTGAGCCATGGTCGTGGCTCCGTTTGCCAGATCCTCCATTGCCCTTGCGATCTGTTCCGTACCGTCCCTGCTGGTATCTGCAAGTACTGTAACCTGCTCTGCACCGTTCTTCAGGTCGTCGCTGATACCCTTTGTCCTGCCTATGATATCCCGGAGATTGCCGTGGAGGCTCTCCGATGAGGAGATTATCTCATTGAATTCCCTTACCGGGGTCATATCTTCAAATGACACATCCAGATCGCCGTCTGCCATTGTATGGAGCTTATGGCTGGTATCCGCAAGGATCTTTGAGATCCCTACACTTACTATAAATACAATGATGAGCAGTACCAAAAACAGGACGACGCCGACTGTAACGATTAGAGCCACAACGGGGATAAGCTGGTCGGAATAATACTTATAAGGCTTTCCGGCAAAGGACATGCCCCAGAAATTCCCGCTTCCGTCATAGATCGGTTCGTAGTAAACAAAATACCTTACCCCGTTGATCTTTATATTATCATTGGAATAATTCTGTCCCGCCTTAACCTGAGCCACCACCTTGGGATCCGCTTGAGTGCCCTCGTTATAGGAACCGTCGGCGTTTTTAAGGGAGGTAAGGAGTCTTGTGTCTCCCTCAAACAGCGTAAGCTCTATTCCCTGATACTGCAGAGACTCTATATATTCGTGATCGGAATACTCCTCATAATCAACAAAACCGTTCGCGATTATATCGTAAACAAAGTACTCATTCAGCTGCGAAGATGCTGTATGAAGGGGACCATAGAATGAATCCCTCAGTGCACTCCTGAATGAGGATATCGATATGACGGTGATTATTACAGTGATGACAAAAGCAGGAACAACCCCCACCATTATCAAAAACAGATTAAACTTAAGTCCTCTTTCCTTTCCATTCCCCTGTGCCATGGTCTTACTCTCCTTTCATTATGAAAATGAACAAGTAAAACCCCTTTATTTTCCGGGATACGAAACCACACTGCTTATATCGTACCCTTTAAGTCTCTCCCTGCCGTTAAGACCCTGGAGCTCAAGAAGAAAACTTAAGTGAACCACCTTTCCCCCAAGTGATTCAACCATCTTTATGATCGCTTCCACCGTACCCCCGGTAGCGATAAGATCATCAACAATAAGAACCTTCTGTCCCGGTTTTATGGAATCCTTATGCATTTCAATAGTGGCCGTACCGTATTCAAGCTCATAGCTCTGTTCCACGGTCTCCCGGGGAAGCTTTCCCTTTTTACGGACCATAACAAAGCCCTTATGCATATTATAGGCAAGAGGCATTCCGAATACAAAGCCTCTGGACTCGGCTCCCACAACTATATCAAAATCTATCCCCTGAAGCTGCTCTTCCATCCTGTCAATAGCCAGTTTCAGTCCGTCAGGATCCTGCACCACCGTCGTGATATCCCTGAACATGATCCCCGGTTCCGGATAGTCCGGTATCGTCATTATGTAATCTTCTATAGTCTTCATTTTAACTCCTGCCGGCATCAAGCCTTTTTTTACAAAACACTTAATAATTATATAGCATTTGCTACTCTCACGCAAGAAAAATCAGATGCCGCTTAAAAAGATCTTAAACCCTATCACAATAAGTATCATCCCGCCAAGGATCCCCGCTCCCACAGATATCCTGTCCCCTATCCTTTTCCCGAATCTGATCCCTGTCATACAGACTGCAAAGGTCACCAGGGCTATGATAAGAGAAGCATACAATGCATCAACAAAACTGTAATCCGATATGGTGAGACCAACGGCCAGCGCATCTATGGATGTGGCTATCCCCTGAACTATCAGTGTGACAGGATCCAGTATTATCTCAC